>NZ_JBFBJZ010000025.1:0-118257 GCF_040686255.1 Kitasatospora sp. NPDC085879
CCGCCGGTGGGGGGGGGCCCACCACCGGGGGGGGGCGCCGGAATCCGTGGATTCCGGCGCCCCACTGCTGCTCGGGCACGTCACGGTGCGTCGGCGAACCTCCCCCGAGGACACGGCCGCCGCCCGCCACGCCCCGGACAGGAGGCCGGGGCGCACGTGCGATGTGGACGATGTGGTGGAACGGCCTACTTCGGCGGCTTCTTGCCCGCGACGCCCATGTAGACCTGAAGAGCGAGGTTGGGCCTGAGGTCCTTGACCTTCACGCCCCAGGAGGTGAAGGCCTTCTGGTGTTCGGCCGCGGACGCGAGCAGGGAGACCAGCGAGCCCGCCACAGCGGCCGGGTCGATCGTCTTGTCGGTCTTGCCCTGGTTCGTTCGAACGGCCTCGGTGAGCGGAGCGACCACCGAGTTGAGTACCTTCATCCGGATCTTGAAGAACCGTTTGTCCCCCTCGGCAGCACCGAGAGTGACCACGCGAAGAATGGCATCGTTCTTGCGCCAGAAGGTGAGGAAACCGTCCACCAGTTCTTCCGAAGTGGTGGCGCCGGTCTTTCCTGCCCAGGACTTTCCTTCGACGAGCTCTTTGAGCCCGCCGCTGTCCTCGGCCATTTCCTCTGCGATCTCGAGGACAGCGCCCTCGACATCCGGGAAGTACTGGTAGAAGGTCGCGGGGGAGGTACCCGCCATACGGGCGACGTCGATGACCTTGACGTCCCGGTAAGGCGACGTGCTGAGCATCTCGCGGAGGCAGTCGAGCAGCTTCTGCCGCGTCTCCTGTCCGCGTCGCCCGGCGACGCGACCGTCGACGGTGCGAACTTGTCCTGTCATGCCGTCAGCTTACCGTGGCACGATCTTGGCGCGATTCGGTGATGCGACAATTAGGCCGCTCGTGGTGGTAATGGAGGGCTCGGACGGATATTCAGCGCTCCCGTTGTAGCCCCCCCGTGCACTGATGACCCCACAGCGTGACGGCCGGTCTGCTGAGGGGTGGTCGGATGACAGGCAGTGATCGCCGGAAGCGGTCGGCGGTCGGCCCGGCCGGGGTCGCGAGCGGGTCGCGTCGGGTCGCGTTCGGGCCCCGCCCCGGCGGCGCCGGGCGCGTATTCGGGGACCGGACGCGGCTCGTCCGGAACGGCCCGCCCGCGCGCCGCGGGCGGGGGAGATTGGCTCCCGGGGGGCAGGCATTGGAGAATCGGGTGCGCACCCCGGACGGGGGGCGGCACAACGGGGAGGTGGCAGCTCAGTGGACCAGCTGACGGCGCACGATCCGAGGCGGATCGGGCCCTTCGAGGTGCTGGGACGGCTCGGCGCTGGCGGGATGGGCCTGGTCTACCTGGCGCGCTCCGCATCGGGCCGGCGGGTCGCCATCAAGACCGTGCGCACCGAGCTGGCCGAGGACGACCTGTTCAGGGTCCGCTTCGCCCGCGAGATCGCCGCGGCCAAGACGGTCGGCGGCTTCTACACCGCCGCCGTGGTCGACGCCGACGCCGATGCCCGGGTGCCCTGGCTCGCCACCGCGTACGTGCCGGCGCCCTCGCTGGAGGACCTGGTCAACCACTGCGGCCCGCTCCCGGTGGACGCGGTGCGCTGGCTGGTCGCCGGCATCGCCGAGGCGCTCCAGTCGATCCACGCGGCCGGCCTGGTCCACCGCGACCTCAAGCCGTCCAACGTCCTGGTGGTCGAGGACGGCCCCCGGGTGATCGACTTCGGCATCGCGGCCGGCGTCTCGCACACCCGGCTCACGATGACCAACGTCGCCGTCGGCACCCCGGCCTACATGTCGCCCGAGCAGGCCCGTGACAGCCGCAGCGTCACCGGGGCCAGCGACGTCTTCTCGCTCGGCTCGCTGCTGGTCTTCTGTGCCACCGGCCACCCGCCGTACCGCGGCGCCAACCCGGTCGAGACGGTCTTCCAGCTGCTGCGCGATCAGCCGGACCTCTCCGGGCTGCCGCTCGAGCTGGTCGACCTCGTCCGGGCCTGCATGCGGCCCGCGCCGGAGCACCGGCCGACACCCGCGCAGATCCAGGCCGAGCTCGCCCCGCACCTGTTCTCCCGCGACGACGCCCTCGGCGACGCCGGGGACTGGCTGCCGAACAGCGGCCTGGAGCTGATCGAGCAGAAGCGCGGCCGCCGCCCGGTCGCGGCCCCGGTCGCCCAGCCGCCCGCACCGCCCGTCGTGCCGCCGCAGCCGGCCGCGCCTCCCGCGGACAGCCGGGGCAGCGGCTCGCTCGGCGGCGAGGCCGCCACCGAGCGGATCGCGCCCCGCCGCAGGCCCGCCGGGGAGGAGGAGGTCCGGCTCTCCGGCGGCCCCGTCCGGATAGGGCCGGGCCCGCGGGCCGACCTGTCCGCGGCCGGGCAGCCCGTCGCCGGGCCGGCCGCGCCCGCCGCCACGGACTGGGTGCGCCGCGCCGCGGTGCCGCCGCCCGCACCGGCGCCCCGCTGGCGGCCCTGGCGGTTCCGGATGTCCAACGACGTCTGGGGCACCCCGGTGGTCGCCGACGGCACGCTCTTCGTCTCCAGCTTCGAGGTGCACGCCCTGGACATCGCCTCCGGCGAGCGCCGCTGGAAGACCCGCGACGTCGCCTGGGCACTCGCGGTGGCCGACGGCCGGGTGCACGCCGCCGACGGCCCGCACCTCTACACGGTGGACGTCGCCGACGGCACCGAGCGCTGGCGCAACTCCCTCGACGGCTGGGTCTACTCGCTGGACGCCGCCGACGGGGTGCTCTGCTGCGGCATCAGGGGCGGCGGCGTCCAGCTGCGTTCGGCCGCCAACGGCGCGGAGCTGTGGCGCGCCGACGACGCCCAGCAGGACTACGAGAACCCGCAGTCCGGCCCCGCCCTGATCGGCGGCGCCGCCTACTACTACGGCGGCGGACGGCTGCGCTGCGTCGACCCGCGCGGCGGCGGGCTGCGCTGGTCCTTCCCGGTCGGCGAGGACGTGCCCTCCCGCCCGGTCGAGCGCAGCGGTGTGCTCTACGTCACCTCGGGCTCCCGGGTGCACGCCCTGGACGCCGCGACCGGCGCCGAACGCTGGCGCTTCGACGCGCCCGTGGTGCTCTTCACCCCGCCCGCGCTGGACGCCGGCGCCGCGTACGTCGCCGACTACCTCGGCACGCTCTACGCCGTCGACCTCGCCACGGGGCGGGAGCGCTGGCGCGGGCGGACGGGCAGCCGGCAGGGCGCCGAGCCGGCGGTGGTCGCGGACAACGCGGTGCTGCTCGGCTCGGGGGAGACCCTGTACGCCTTCGACACCGCGACCGGGCGGGAGCGCTGGCGGTACGCCGCCCGCGGCGAGATCGTCGGGTCCCCGGCCGTCGCCGACGGCCTGGTCCACCTCGGCAGCCGGGACCACTCGCTGCACACCATCGACCTCGCCACCGGTCGGCTCCGCTGGGAGCTCGGCACCAAGGGCGAGCTCACCGGCTCGCCGGTGGCCGTCGCCGGCCGGGTGTTCGCGGGCAGCAAGGACCGCTGCGTGTACGCACTGGACTCCTACTACGGCACCGCGGTGCCGCAGTAGGAGCAGCCGGGGGAGCGGCCCGTCACAGCCCGGGGTGGCGGGCCCGCCAGCCCGCCCAGGCGGACTCGATCATCTCCTCGACGCCGTGCCGGGCCGACCAGTCGAGCTCCTTGCGGATGAGGTCGGCCGCGGCCACCACCCGGGCCGGGTCGCCCGGGCGGCGCGGGGTGACCTCGGGCTCCACCGCGCGGCCGGTGATCCGGGCGATCGCGTCCAGCATGCCGCGGACGGAGACGCCCTCGCCGCGGCCGATGTTCAGGGTGAGGCTGACCGGCTCCCCGGCCGTGTCCAGCCGGCGGACGGCCGCCAGGTGCGCGGCCGCCACGTCCTCCACGTGGATGTAGTCGCGCACGCAGGTGCCGTCCGGTGTCGGGTAGTCGTCGCCGAAGACCAGCGGCGGCAGGCCGTCGGTGAGCCGCTGGAAGACCATCGGCACCAGGTTGGTCACCCCGTCGTCGGCCAGCTCGGGGGAGGCCGAGCCGGCCACGTTGAAGTACCGCAGCGAGACCGTCGACAGGCCGTAGGCCTTCGCCGCCGCGGCGAGCAGCCACTCGCCGACCAGCTTGGTCTCGCCGTACGGGTTGATCGGCGCGCACGGGGTGGCCTCGGTCACCAGGTCGGTGTCCGGCATCCCGTAGACCGCGGCCGACGAGGAGAACAGCACCTTGCGGACGCCGCCCGCGACGGCCGCGTCCAGCACCGTCCGCAGGCCCTCGACGTTCTCCCGGTAGTAGAGCAGCGGCTCCGCCACGGACTCGCCGACCTGCTTCTTGGCCGCGATGTGCAGCACCCCGGTGACGCCGTGCTCGGCGATCGCGCCGTCCAGCAGGTCCCGGTCGAGGGTGGAGCCGACCACCAGCGGTACCCCGGCGGGCAGCCGGCCGGCCGAACCCGAGCTCAGGTCGTCCAGGACGACGACCCGCTCACCGGCCTCCGCCAGCTGCCGCACGACATGTCCGCCGATGTAGCCGGCGCCGCCCGTGATCAACCAAGTCATGCCCGAGATCCTATGCGGCACCCGTTCGAAGCCGCGGTGATCGGCGGCCCGTGCGCGTCGGGCGTGTTCGAGTCGAGTTGTCCGACACCCCGATAAGTACGGTCCGGTACGATCGCAGGCGGTTATCGTCAGCGGGAGGAGCAGGTCGCGGGATGACCGCCAGCACTCCCGGCACGGCGCCCACCGCGTCACCCCAGGTCAGCGTCGTGGTGATCGTCTTCGACGATGCCGCGCACATCACCGACGCGGTGCGTTCGGCGCTCGCCCAGGGGGACTCCGTCGCCGAGGTGATCGTGGTCGACGACGCCTCCACCGATGCCACACCCGAACGCCTGACCAGGCTCGCCGCCGCCGACCCGCGCGTGAGAGTGATCACGCGCACCGAGAACAGCGGCGGCTGCGGCACCCCCCGCAACCAGGGCCTGGCCGCCGCCCGCTCGTCCTACGTCATGCTGCTCGACAGCGACGACGTGCTCGCCCCCGACGCCGTCCGGACCCTGCTGGAGACCGCCGTCGCCGAGCAGGCCGAGGTGGTCGCCGGGGTCTGCGTGCGCCGCGAACTGCCGGCCGGCACCGACACCCCCTGGCAGCGCGACCTCTTCCCCGCGGCCGGCGCCCCGCCCCGCCGCTACGAGGGCATCGGCGAGCGGCCCGAGTTCCTCCGCGACACCCTCTGCGTCAACAAGCTCTACCAGCGGGACTTCCTGGACAAGCACCAGGTGCGGTTCGCCGAGGGCCCGGTGCACTACGAGGACTTCGTCTTCACCGCCCGGCTCTACGCGGCCCGCCCCCGGCTGGTGGCGGTCGGCGACACCGTCTACCTGTGGCACGTCCGCCGGGAGGCCGGCCGCCAGTCGATCTCGCTCCGCCGCGACGAGGTCCGCAACTGGCAGGACCGGGTGGACGCGCACGCCGACGCGGTGCGGATCCTCGCCGAGGCCGGCGAACCGGCCCTCGCGGACGCCGCCCGCACCAAGTTCATCGACCACGACCTGCGGATGTACATCCGCGAGCTGCGGCAGAAGCCGGCCGCCTACCGCGCCGCCTGGTGGGCGATCGCCCGCACCCACCTCGCCGGCTTCGGACCCGCCCCGCTGCTCGGCGCCACCCCCGCCGGCCGCTGGCTGAGCGAGCTGCTGCTGGCCCGCCCCGAACCGGTCGACGGCAGCGACCTGGCCCGCGCCTGCGAGCTCGCCGCCGCCCCGCCCCGGCTCGCCCCGCCCTACCTCACCGACGACGACGGCCGGCCCGTCCTGGTCGACGGCGTGCCGCTCACCGGCCTCGACGCCCTGCGCCCGGCCCGGCTGCCGCTCGCCGTCGACGGCACCGTCCGGCTCGGCCCGGTCTGCACCGTCCGGCTGCGGCTGCACGACCCGTACGGGCTGGCCTCCGCCGCCCGCCCGGTCGGGGCGTACCTGGAGCTGCGCACCCGGCTCGGCCCGCCGCTGGTCGTCCGCCGCCCGCTGGAGCTCGCCCCGCACCCCGACGGCGGCTGGACCGCGGAGACCGCCGTGGACGCCTTCGAACTGCGCGACGTCGGCGAGATGACCGCCTGGTCGCTCCAGGTCCGGCTGGACTTCGAGAACGGCGACCGCGCCGTCACCGCCGTCCGCGCGCCCGGCCTCGGCAAGCGGCACGCGGTCGTTCACAAGCCGCTGCTGCGGCTCGCCCTCGTGCAGGCGTACGGGACCACCAACGGGGAGCTCGGGATGCGCGTCGCCGACGGCGTGCGCGGCGGCTGGGAGGTCGTCCGGGCCCGGCTGCGGCGGGTGCTGGCCCGACTCGGCTGAGGACGAACGGCCCGCCCGGGCCGGGGCGCACCGCCGCCGGGAGGGCGCCCGCGGAACGGGCACTCCCCGCGCGGTGGGAGAATTCATCCGATTCCCATGATGCCGTGGCTCAATCGGCAGAGCCGCCGCGGCAGCGTCGGAGACCCTCAGCACGCACCCTCACGCACCACCCGACGACAAGGACCCCCGCTCCATGCCCTCCAGTCAGGCGCAGCCGCTGGTCAGCGTCATCGTGATCGTCTACAACGACGCCGCCCGGCTGCCCCGGGCGGTGGCCTCCGCCCTCGGGCAGTCGCTGCGCGGCCTGGAGGTGCTGATCGTCGACGACTGCTCGACCGACGACAGCTTCGCCGTGGCCCGGCGGCTGGAGCAGGAGAACCCGGGCCGCGTGCGGGCCCTGCGACTGCCGGCCAACAGCGGCGGCTGCGGCGCCCCGCGCAACCACGGCGTCGCCGAGGCCCGCGGCGAGTACGTGATGTTCCTCGACAGCGACGACGAGCTCGCCGAGCACGCCGCCCGCAACCTGTACGAGGCGGGCACCCGCACCGGCGCCGACCTGGTCTCCGGGCTCAGCGTGCGGCGCTTCCTCGGCAGCCGGCACGGCAAGACCGACGCCTGGTACCCGTGGATCTACTCGCGCACCCGCACCCTGGACTCGATCGCGGAGCTGCCCGACCTGCTGGTCTGGGACACCCTGTCCACCAACAAGGCCTACCGCCGGACCTTCCTCGCCGAACACGCGCTGACCTTCCCGGTCGGCATCCTCTACGAGGACCTGCTCTTCTCCTCGCAGGCGTACCTCGCCGCCGAGCGGATCACCCTGATCCCCAACCGGGTCTACTGGTGGGACGTCGCCCCGCCGAGCAAGGGCGAGCGCTCGCTCTCCAACCGCCGGCACGAGATCCGCAACTTCACCGACCGGCTGGAGATCCACCGCCGGATCGACGCGATGCTCGCCGAGCGCGGCATGGCCGAGCTCAGGTACCGCAAGGACGTCAAGTTCCTCAAGCACGACCTGGTGCTGCACCTGCGCGACCTGCCCTTCCTGCCGGAGGACTTCCGCAAGGAGTTCGCCGAGCACGCCCGCGGCTACCTGGCCGGCCTGGCCCCCGAGGCGTACGAGGAGGTCGGCAGCCCGCAGCGGATCTGCGCCTACCTGCTCGAGCAGGGCGACTGGGACAACCTGCTGCCCGCCGTCGACACCCTGATCAACCGGGACAAGCTCGCCGCCCCGCTCACCGAGCAGGACGGCCGGGTGTACTTCTGCGCCGAGCACCTCGACGACCCCGAGGGCCGCACGGTGCTCGACGTCACGGCGCACGGCTACCACGCGGCCCCGCTGCGCAAGCTCTTCCTGCGCAACCGGCTCACGCACTGCGCGGCCGGCCCGCAGGGCGTCGAGCTGGCCGGCCGGATCGTCAACCCGCTGGGCCGGATCCCGGCCGACGCCAAGCTCGCCGCCCGGCTGGACTTCACGCCGCGCCGCAAGGGCCTGAAGTCGTTCTCCTTCCCCGTCGCCGAGGTCCGGCACGACGGTGACGGCATCAGCTGGCGGGCCGGCGCCGACCTCGCCCGGAAGCTGCGGCCGCTCGGCGTGCTCGACGCGGTCTGGGACGTCCGCTGCGTGCTGACCGCCAACGGCGAGCGCACCACCACCAGGCTCACCGTCGGCGACCTCGACCTCGCGGCGGCCGGCTCCGCCCCGGTGCGGCCCCGGCTGACCCGGCTCACCGGCGACCGGCTCACCCCGCACGCCACCGCCCGCGGCCACCTGGCCTTCGAGCTGACCGCCGAGGGCGCCGCCGCCCGGCGCGGCACCGACCTCGTCGAGCGGGCGCTGCGCGGCGAGGCCTCGGCGCTCGCCAACACGGCCGCCGACCGGGCCCGGCGCACCGTCCGCGGTGCGCTGCAACTGCGGCGCACCCTCAACAGCGGCGACACCAAGCTGAAGGTCTACCACCGGCTGCTGCAGCGGATGCCCGTGGTCAAGGGCCAGGTGGTCTTCGAGAGCCAGCAGGGCCGGCAGTTCAGCGACAGCCCGCGCGCGGTGTACGAGGAGCTGGTGCGCCGCGGCGCGCCGATGAAGCCCGTCTGGTCGTACGCCAAGTCGACCGAAGGCTTCCCGTCCGGCGCGAAGCTGGTGCGCCGCTGGTCGTGGCCGTACCTGCGGGCCCTGGCGCAGGCCGAGTTCTGGGTCGACAACCAGGGCTTCCCGTACCGGCTGCGCAAGCGCCCGGAGACCACCTACATCCAGACCTGGCACGGCTCGGCGCTGAAGAAGATGGGCTTCGACCTGGCCTCGCTGAAGCGGCAGACGCCCGTCCAGCAGGCCGAGTTCCTGGCCGGGCTGAACCGCTTCGACCACTTCGTGGTCCGCTCCGAGCACGACGTGCGCACCCTGGCGCCCGCCTACCGGATCGGCGAGGAGCGGCTGCTGCGGGCCGGCTACCCGCGCAACGACGTGCTGCTGCGCGAGGACGCCGGCAAGGACCGGCAGCTGGCCGGCGAGCTCGGCATCGACCTGTCCAAGCCGGTGGTGCTGTACGCGCCGACCTTCCGCGCGGACGCCCGCGGCACGGTGCGCGCCTTCGAGCTGCCCTTCGACGTCGAGCAGTTCGCCGAGCGGTTCGGCGACCGGATGACGCTGCTGGTGCGCTGCCACTACCTGAACCGGGTGGTGCTGCCGCCGTCCGTCCGGGGCCGGGTGGTGGACGTCTCCGAGGTGCAGGACGTCACCCCGCTGTACCTGCTGGCGGACGCGCTGATCACCGACTACTCGTCCCTGATGTTCGACTACGCGCTGCTCGACCGGCCGATGCTGTTCTTCGCGTACGACTGGGAGGAGTACGCCGAGGACGTCCGCGGCACCTACTTCGACCTGCTGCGCGAGGCCCCGGGCCCGGTGCTGCGGGACGCCGGGGAGCTGTACGCGGCGCTGGACGACCTGGAGGCCGGCGGCAAGGAGTACGCCGACCGGCGGCGGGAGTTCGCCGAGGCGTACGGCGAGTACGACCGGGGCGACGCCGCGGCCCGGATCGCCGACCTGATGTTCGGCCCGGCGGGCCGCGGCGGGCAGCAGGACGGCCAGGACCAGCAGGAGCAGGAGGCCGGCCGGTGAGCCGCGACATCTTCATCGTCAGCAACAGCGTCGACGAGCTGGGCGGCGTCGCCAGCTGGTCGCACCGGATGGCCGAGCTGCTGACCGGCCGCGGCCACCGGGTCGAACTGATCGGCATCTGCCCGGCCGTGCTGCACAAGGACTTCGGCGACGGCCTGCCGTACGGCATGACCACCCTGTACGACGCCCAGCCGCCGGCCGCCTGGACGCCCGCCTACCCGTGGCAGCGGCTGGACGTCGCCGCCCGGCGGCGGCAGGCCGCCCGCGCGGCCGGGATGCGGGAGGCCGCCGAGCGGATGAGCGCGATGTTCCGCGCCGCCCGCCCGGGCGCCGTGGTGATCGTCACCCAGGTGTGGGCGATGGAGTGGGTGGCGCTCGCCGACCTGAAGGGCCTTCAGGTCGTCGGCATGAGCCACGAGTCCTTCGACACCTGCCGCGCCTCCTCCCGCTTCGCCCGGGTGCAGCGCCACTACGCGGACGTGGACCGCCTGGTGGTGCTCACCGAGGAGGACGCGGACGCCTGGATCCGGCAGGGCATGAACTCCACCTGCGGCATCCCCAACCCGCTGCCCTTCCCGGTGCCCGAGGCGGTGGCCCCGGCCGAGCGCACGGTGGTCTCGATCGGCCGGCTCGCCCAGGAGAAGGGCGTCGACCTGCTGCTGGAGACCTGGGCCGAGGCCGTCCGCGGCCGCGAGGGCTGGCGGCTGAAGATCTACGGCCTGGGCGAGGAGGAGGACGCGCTGCGCGCCCAGTGCACCGAGCTGGGTCTGGACGGCTCGGTCGAGTTCTGCGGCCGGACGGACGACGTGCCGGGGGCGCTCTCCGGCGCCGGGGTCTTCGTGCTCTCCTCGCGCGGCGAGGGCTTCCCGATCTCGCTCATGGAGGCGATGGCCTGCGGCGTCCCCTGCGTGGCCTTCGACTGCGCGCCGGGCGTGCACGAGATCGTCCGGGACGGCGAGGACGGGCTGCTCGCCCCGGTCGGCAACACCTCCGCGCTGGCCCGCCAGCTCGGCCGGCTGATGGACGACCGGGAGCTGCGCGACACCATGGGGGAGCGGGCCAGGGAGGCGATCGTCCGGTACGCGCCGGACCGGGTGCTCGACCGCTGGGAGGAGCTGTTCGCCCTGCTGGAGGCGTGAGCCCGGCAGTCGCGAAGTCTCCGGGCGTGCCGTGACGGCGATTCGGACATACAGCTGAAATGCTGACAAAGTCGGCCTGTCCATCGCGCCCGCGCACAGCCTCGGGAGGAGCCCCGGTGCGCCCCAAGAAAGAACCCACCCGCCCGTCCCCGGCCGGCCCTCGCCCCACCGGGCCGAGGCTCCGGGTGCCGTCCGGCGGCTGACCCCCGCCACCGAGGCCGGGCCCGGCGGCCGCACCGCGCAAGGGAGGCGGCCGCCGGGCCCTCCAACGCCCGCAGCCGCCGGACGGAGGCGGGTCAGACCCGGGCGGCCCGGGTACGCCAGGGCAGCTCGACCGTCACCGAGGTCGGGCCGCCGGCCGGGCTCTCCACCAGGAACACCCCGTCCACCGCGCCCACCCGCTCGGTCAGCCCCGCCAGGCCGGTGCCCCGCAGCGGGTCGGCGCCGCCCCGGCCGTCGTCCCGCACCGTCAGCATCAGCCGGTCGCCCGAACGCCAGACGTCCACCGTCGCCGTCCGGGCACCGGCGTGCTTGGAGACATTGGTCAGCAGCTCGCTGACCGTGAAGTAGGCGATCCCCTCCACCGCCGCGTCCGGCCGCTCGGAGCCCTTCAGGTCGACGTTGACCTTCACCCCTCCGGGCACGGTGCAGCGGGCCGCCACGGACGAGAGCGCCGCGTCCAGGCCCCGGTCGGTGAGCACCGCCGGGTGGATGCCCCGGGCGAGGTTCCGCAGCTCCTGCAGGGCGATCTTCACCTCGCCGTGCGCCGCGTCCACCATCCGCGCGGCACCGGCCACGTCCTCCGGTGTCCGGCTCTCGTACAGGTGCTCCTTGGCCAGGCCCAGGTCCATGGCGAGGGCCACCAGCCGCGCCTGCGCGCCGTCGTGCAGGTCCCGCTCGATCCGGCGCAGGTCCGCCGCCGCGGTGTCGACCACCGCGCCGCGGTCCTCCTCCAGCTCCCGCACCCGCTCGGTCAGCGCGTTCGGGCAGAGCAGGGCGCCCACCAGCATCCGCTCGACCGCCGCCAGACCGCGCATCGCCCACGGCAGCACCGGCCAGCCCACCACCACCAGCACCAGCGTGAGGGTGAAGCCGATGATCCCCCAGGGCAGCAGCAGCACCCCGTACAGCACCGAGCGCCAGCTCAGCCCGTCCGTCAGGCAAGCCACCACCCAGCCCGCCACCCCCGGCCGGACGGGCGTCAGCGGGCCCGCCTCCGGCACCTCCGAGCCCAGCGCGGCGCGGGCCCGCCGCCGGGCCAGCGCCCCCAACCACCGGCCGCCCGCCAGGCCGACCGCCAGCAACGGCAGGCCGAGCACCGTCACCGCCAGGCCCAGGCCGACGCTCAGCGTCACCACGGTGAAGACGAACCCGGCGATGCCCAGCGGCAGGTTGAGCAGCATGTGCTGCACCTGCAGCCACAGCTGCCGCCCGTACAGGGAGGGCCGGGCCGCCTTCTCCCCGCGGTCGACCTGGTCCTTCATGCGTGCACCGCCCTCCCGACGGACCTCGTCCCCGTCGCCGACCAGCGAGTGGGCGCCCCTGCGGCACCCCGACACCCGCTGCCCGACCAGCATCGCCGGTCGCGGCAGCCCGCCGCCATGGGGTTGGACGCCCTCCCCGGACGGGGGTTATCCCCACCCCCGGGGCTGGCGGGACACCCGGGGCCGCCGGGGCCGGTGTCCAGCATGCGTCTTGCGGATCGGGCGGGTTCAGGAGTAGACGAGCAGTGCACTTAGACTCACGCCTGAGCAATGGTTATGGGCGCGTAAAGAGATCGGATCCCGCCGCCCGGCGGGTCCGGCCGATGTGGAGGCGAACGCATGAAGGGGCAGCTGGCTGCTGCCGGCGCTGCCGCGGGCAGCGGCTACTTCGACGCGTACGCGGCGGTGGGGCTGCTCGCCGTCGTCGGCGTGCTGTTCGTCGCGGTGTCGTTCACCGCCAACCGGCTGCTGCGGCCGGTGGTGTACTCGCCGGAGAAGCTGCTGGCGTACGAGTGCGGAGTGGACCCGGTCGGTGAGGGGTGGGCGCACACCCACATCCGGTACTACGTCTATGCCTTCCTTTACGTGATCTTCGCGGTCGACGCGATCTACCTCTTCCCGTGGGCGACGGTCTTCGCCGCCGCGGGCTACGGGGCGGCGACGCTGGTGGAGATGTTCGTCTTCATCGGCTTCCTCGCGGTCGGACTGCTCTACGCCTGGAAGAAGGGCGTTCTGGAATGGACGTGACCCACGCCCACGCGCACGGCGGCGACGGCCCCGTGCCGCTCGGCATCCCCGACCCGGCCCGCCCCGGCGCCGTCGAACCGCGCCGGCTGGGCCCGCTGGCCCGGCTCGCGCCGGACCCGGTCAAGGTGGTCCTCAACTGGGGCCGCCGCTACAGCCTCTGGTGCTTCAACTTCGGCCTCGCCTGCTGCGCGATCGAGTTCATCGCCGCGTCGATGGCCAAGCACGACTTCATCCGGATGGGAGTCATCCCGTTCGCGCCCGGCCCCCGCCAGGCCGACCTGATGATCGTCTCCGGCACCGTCACCGACAAGATGGCCCCGGCCGTCAAGCGTCTGTACGAGCAGATGCCGGAGCCGAAGTACGTGATCTCCTTCGGCGCCTGCTCCAACTCCGGCGGCCCGTACTGGGACTCCTACTCCGTCACCAAGGGCGTGGACCAGATCATCCCGGTCGACGTCTACGTGCCGGGCTGCCCGCCGCGGCCCGAGGCACTGCTCCAGGGCATCCTCAAGCTCCAGGAGAAGATCGCCGCCGAATCGCTCCCGCAGCGCTACGCTGCGCCCGCCGCCGCGCTCCGCCGCGGACTGGTCGCCGGACCGGAGGGCGCGAAGTGACCACCCCCGAGCAGCCGGGCACCGAGCCGGTGCCGGGCGCCGAGTCCGTGCCCGAGGCCGCCGCGCAGCCTGCCGCCGAGCCGACCCCGGCCGAGCGGACGGCCGCCGCGATCGGCCCCTGGGCCACCGCCGCCGAGGCCTACGACCTGCTGACGGTCGACGTCCCGGCCGAGCACTGGATCGAGGCGCTCACCGCCGCCCGCGACGGCCTCGGCCTCAGCTACTTCGACTGGCTGAGCGCCGTCGACGAACTCGCCGAGGGCTTCTCCGTCGCCGCCCACCTCGCCGACATCGCCACCCCCGGCGCCGTCCGCCATCTGCTGGTGCGCACCCGGGTGCCGCGCGAGAAGGCCGCCCTGCCCACCGCCGTCGGCGTGTACGCCGGCGCGGGCTGGCACGAGCGGGAGACCCACGAGATGTTCGGCATCGACTTCGCCGACCACCCGCACCTGGTCACCCTGCTGCTGCCGGACGGCTTCGAGGGCCACCCGCTGCGCAAGGACTTCGTGCTCGCCGCCCGGGTCGCCAAGGCCTGGCCGGGCGCCAAGGAGCCCGGCGAGTCCGACCACGGCGACGGCCCGGCGCGGCGCAAGATGCAGCCCCCCGGCGTGCCCGACCCCAACGAGTGGGGCCCGCTCAAGGGCACCCTGCCCCCCGTCGCCGAGCGCCCGGCCCGTGCCGCGCGCACCCCGCGGGCGGCCGGAGCGGGACCGCGGGCCGCGGCTGCTGCGGCCGGCGCCGGACCCGGTGCGGCTGCTGCGGCCGGGGCCGAGGGCGCTCCCGTCCGGGCCGACCGGCCCCGGCGGACCCGTTCGATCAGCGAGGGCTCGGTCAGCCAGGCCGCCGCCCCGGCGGCCCCCGCCGAGCCCGGCACCCCGGTCGAGCCCCCCGAGGAGCGGCCGCGCCGCACCGCCCGGACGCAGTCCTCGGACGCCCCCTGGCACGCACCCGTCCCGGCCCACGACGAAACCCCGGCCCAGCCCGAGCCCGCCGCTCCCGCGGAGCCGGCGAAGCCGGAACCGGCCGAGCCCGCCGCGAAGCCCGAACCCGCGGCAGAACCCGCGGCGCCCGCCGAGCCCGCGGCCCCGCAGGACCCCGACAGCCCGCAGACCCCCGGCCAGGACGGAGACGGAGCGTGAACCTCCTCGACACGCTGCTGCGCTGCGTCGCCACCCTGGTGGTCTTCCTGGTGCTGCCGCTGGTGATCGGCCAGACCGAGCACAAGGTGATGGCGCACATGCAGGGCCGCCTCGGCCCGATGTACGCCGGCGGCTTCCACGGCTGGGCGCAGCTGGTCGCCGACGGCGTCAAGTTCGCGCAGAAGGAGGACGTCGTCCCGGCCGGTGCCGACCGGCGGATCTTCCAGCTGGCGCCCGCCGTCGCGCTGCTGCCGTACCTGCTGGTGCTGCTGGCGATCCCGATCGGCCCGGGCGGCTTCGTCGGCCAGGCGATCGACGCCGGCATCTTCTTCGTGCTCGCCGTCATGGGCATCGGCGTGCTCGGCTCGCTGATGGCCGGGTGGGCTTCCGCCAACAAGTTCTCGCTGCTCGGTGGTCTGCGCACGGCCGCCCAGCTGATGTCGTACGAGCTGCCGATGCTGCTCGCGGCCGCCTCGGTGGCGATGGCCGCCGGCACGGTGGCGCTGCCCGGGATCGTGGACGCCTTCCACTGGTGGTGGATCCCGTGGCAGGCGATCGGCGCGTTCGTCTTCTTCACCGCGGGTCTCGCCGAGCTCCAGCGGCCGCCGTTCGACATGCCGATCGCCGACTCGGAGATCATCTTCGGTGCGTACACCGAGTACACCGGTCTGCGCTTCGCGCTGTTCCTGCTCTCCGAGTACGCGGGCATCGTGGTGGTCGCCGGCCTGACCACGGTGCTCTTCCTCGGCGGCTGGCACGGCCCGTTCTCGGACTCGCTCGGCTGGCTGTGGACCCTGCTCAAGACCTTCGCGCTGGCCTTCGTGGTGATCTGGCTCCGGGTCACCTACCCGCGGCTGCGCGAGGACCAGCTGATGCGCTTCGCGTGGACGGTGCTCATCCCGCTCGCGCTCGTCCAGCTGGCCCTCACCGGCATCGTCAAGGTGGCGATCTCCTGATGGCTCTGAACATCCCCGGCACCGGCCTGGCCAAGGGCCTGGCCGTCACCCTGCGGACCATGACGCGCAAGAGCGTCACCGCGCAGTACCCCGAGGTGCAGCCCGTGCTGCCGCCGCGCTCCCGCGGCGTCATCGCGCTGCTGGAGGAGAACTGCACGGTCTGCATGCTCTGCGCCCGCGAGTGCCCCGACTGGTGCATCTACATCGACTCCCACAAGGAGACGCTGCCCGCCGCCGACCCGAACGCCCGCGCCCGCACCCGCAACGTGCTCGACCGCTTCGCGATCGACTTCTCGCTCTGCATGTACTGCGGCATCTGCATCGAGGTCTGCCCCTTCGACGCGCTGTTCTGGTCGCCGGAGTTCGAGTACGCGGAGACCGACATCCTGGAGCTCACCCACGAGCGGGAGCGGCTGCGCGAGTGGATGTGGACGGTGCCCGCACCGCCCGCCCTCGACCCGGGCGCCGAGGAGCCCAAGGAGATCGCGACCGCCCGCAAGGCGGCCGAGAAGCTGGCCGCCGCGGCCGCCCAGGAGGGTGAGGACGCATGAGCACGCTGCTCGCCGCCACCGGCTCGCTGGAGCCCGCCGCCCGGTCCTTCCTCTCCCCGACCGGGGTGGAGATCGTCTTCCTGCTCGTCGGCCTGGCCGTGCTCGGCGCGGCCGTCGTCTCGGTGACCACCAAGCAGCTGGTGCACGCCGCGCTCTGGCTGGTCGTCGCGCTCGGCGGCCTCGCCGTGGAGTTCCTGCTGCTCACCGCCGAGTTCATCGCCTGGGTGCAGGTGCTGATCTACCTCGGCTCGGTGGTCGTCCTGGTGCTGTTCGGCCTGATGCTGACCCGGGCGCCGATCGGCCGCTCGCCGGACGCCGACTCCGGCAACCGCTGGGCCGCGCTGCTGGTGGCGCTGGCCGCCGCCGGCACCCTGGTGACCCTGGTCACCGACGCCTTCCGCAGCAGCTGGATCGACCTCACGGCGGGCGGCGGTTCCACCCGCGCCACCGGCGAGTACCTGTTCCGCCACTGGGTGCTGCCCTTCGAGGCGCTGTCGGTGCTGCTGCTGGCCGCCCTCGTCGGCGCGATCGTGCTCTCCCGCAGCACCTCCGGCACGCTGCCCCGGCCGCGCGCCGGCAAGCTGCGCGCCGGCAAACCCATCGGCAGCCAGGCGCGGCCCGCCCGGCCCGCCCAGCCCGTTCCGCCGACCGCCCCGACCGCCCCCGCGCAGGAGCGCTGACGCCGATGCACCTCGCCTACCCAGCCGTCCTCGCCTCGCTGCTGTTCTGCGTCGGCGTGTACGGCGTGCTCGCCCGGCGCAATGTCGTCCTGGTGCTGATGTCGGTCGAGCTGATGCTCAACGCCGTCAACCTCAACCTGGTCGCCTTCGACGCCTGGCTGCGCGACGCCGTGCACGCCGGACAGGCACTCACCCTCTTCACCATCACGGTCGCCGCGGCCGAGATCGGCCTCGGCCTCGCCATCGTGCTGCTGGTCTTCCGCACCCGCCGCACCGCCGACGTCGACCGGCTCACCCTGCTCGGCGACCCGTCCGAGGCAGCCCCGGAGGCTGCCGCCGCCGAGCCGGAGGGCCAGGCCGCATGAACCTCGCCCTGCCGATCCTCGTCCCCACGCTGCCCGCACTCGGCGCGGCCGCCGGCCTCGCCACCGGCAAGAAGTTCCCCGGCCTCGCCCGGCCGCTGGCCGTCCTGCCGGTCGCCGTCTCCGCGGTGCTCGCCGTGGTCGTCGCCGTACAGCTCGGCACCGGGCAGAGCCTGGACGCCGCCACCCGGCTCACCCCGACCGGCGGCCCCGACGTCTCGCTCGCGCTCCACCTGGACGGCTTCTCCGTCCTGATCTCGCTGCTGGTCGGCCTGGTCGCCACCCTGGTGCAGATCTACTCCACCGCGTACCTCAAGGACGACCCCCGCTACCCCTCGTACGCGGCGCTGGTCTCGCTGTTCACCGCGGCGATGTTCCTGGTCGTGTACTCCGGCGACCTGATCGTGCTGCTGGTCGGCTGGGAGGTCATGGGCATCTGCTCGTACTTCCTGATCGGCCACCACTGGGAGACCGAGGACGCCCGTTCCGCCTCGCTCAAGGCCTTCCTGGTCACCAAGCTCGGCGACGTGCCGTTCCTGTTCGGCATCTTCGTGCTCGGCGCGGACGCCGGCAGCTTCCGGATCACCGACGTGCTGGCCGCCGCGACCGAGGGGCGCCTCGGCCACCCCACGCTGATCGCGCTGCTGCTGCTCGGCGGCGTGGCAGGCAAGAGCGCCCAGTTCCCGCTGCACACCTGGCTCCCGGACGCGATGGCCGGCCCCACCCCGGTCTCCGCGCTGATCCACGCGGCGACCATGGTCGCGGCCGGCATCTACCTGGTCGCCCGGCTGATGCCGGTCTTCCTGCTCTCCTCCGCCGCCCTGGTGGTGCTCGCCGTGATGGCCGCCGTCACCATGGTCGGCTCGGCGCTCTGCGCCCTCGCCCAGGACGACCTCAAGCGGGTGCTCGCCTACTCGACCGTCGGCCAGCTCGGCTACATGGCCGGCGCCCTGGCCTCCGGCGACCGCGACTCCGCCGTCTTCTACCTGGTCGGCCACGGCGTCTTCAAGGCCCTGCTCTTCCTCACCGCCGGCGTCGTCATCCACGCCGCGCACACCAACTCGATCTCCGCCATGTCCCGGATGCCCGACCTGCGCAAGCGGGTGCCCGACGCCTACTGGGCGATGGGCATCGGCCTGGTCGCCCTGATGGGCCTGCCGCCGTTCACCGGCTTCTTCTCCAAGGAGTCGGTGTTCACCGCCGCCGAGCACGCCGCCCACGGCGAGGCGCTCACCCGCGGCGCCGGCCCGGCCGCCGCGGTGCCCGAGGCGGCCGGCTGGATCGTCCTGGTCGCCGCCGGCCTGACCGCGCTGCTCACCGCCGCCTACTCCACCCGGCTCTGGCTGACCGCCTTCCACGGCCGCACCGCCGGGGCGCCCGCCGCCGCGCCCGCCGCCGGGGCCCCGTACTCGCCCGAGATCGACGAGGCCGACCCGGCCACCGCCGAGCCCGCCGCGATGCGCTGGCCGCTCTGGGTGCTCGCCGTCCCGACCATGGCCTTCGGCCTGCTCGGACTGCGCGACTCGTGGCTGCCCTCGCTGCTCGACGGCGGCTCGCTGCGCCCGACCCTCGCCACCTCGGTCCTCGGCACCGGCCTCGCCGTGGCCGGCATCCTGATCAGCTACGCCGCCTGGCGTGCGGCCTCGGCCCGGCAGGCCGCCGCCGGGGCGGCGCCCGCCGACCCCGGCCGGCTGCTGCTCGGCCCGGTGTACCGCTTCGCCCAGCACGGCTTCGGCGTGGACCGGCTGTACAGCGCCCTGTTCGTCCGCCCGACCGCGGCCGCCGCCCGGCTGGTGAACTTCCTCGACCGCGAGGTCGTCGAGACGTACGTCCGCGGCGCCGGCAACGGTGCCAACGCGCTCGGCTGGCTCGTCCGCCGCGCCCAGACCGGCAACGCCCAGAGCTACCTCAACGCGCTGCTCGCCGGGGCCGTCCTGCTCGCCGTCCTGGTGGCGGTCGGCACATGAGCCACACCCCGACCCCGACCCGACCCGCCGCAGCACGAACCTGGAGCCCCCGATGAACGCAGTCCTCATCGCCCTCCTGCTGCTGCCGCTGGCCGGCGCCGCCGCGACCCTCGTCCCGCTCGGCCGGGACCGCGCGGCCGCCGACCGCCGCGCCCTGTGGCTCGGCACCGGCGTCACCGGCGCGACCCTGGCGCTCGCCGTCGCCCTCGCGATCGGCTTCGACCAGGACCGCCCGGCCGTGATGCAGGGCGTCACCGACGTCGCCTGGATCCCGGCGATCGACGTCCGGCTGCACCTCGGCGTGGACGGCATCTCGCTGCCGCTGCTCGTCCTCACCGCGCTGCTGACCTTCCTCTGCGCGCTGTACTCCACCCGCCGGCTGCCCGCCGGCGAGGGCGTGCCCTCCGCGCAGTCCTTCACCGGCCTGCTGCTCCTGCTGGAGGTCGGCATGCTGGCGACCTTCGCGGTGCTCGACCTGGTGCTGTTCTTCGTGGCGTTCGAGGTCGTGCTGATCCCGATGTACTTCCTGATCGCCCGCTGGGGCAGCGGCGCCAAGGTGCCGGCCGCCAACCGGTTCATCCTGTACACGCTGCTCGGCTCCGCCGTGATGCTGCTCGGCTTCCTGCTGATCGGCTTCAAGGCCGGCACCTTCGACATGACCCGGCTGGCCGCCGCCCACGGCGAGGGCTTGAGCCACACCACCCAGCTCGTCGCCGCCCTGGCGATCCTGCTCGGCCTCGCCGTGAAGGCCCCCGCCTGGCCGCTGCACAGCTGGCTGCCGGACGCGCACACCGCCGCGCCCACCGTCGGCTCGGTGCTGCTGGCCGGCGTGCTGCTGAAGATGGGCACCTACGGCCTCGTCCGGGTGCTGCTGCCGATCGTCCCGGACGGCGCCTCGACCTTCGCCCCCTACCTGGGCGCGTTCGCCGCCGTCGGCATCGTCTACGGGTCGCTGGCCTGCCTCGCGCTGGCCCGGCAGGGCGCCAAGGGCGACCTCAAGCGCCTGATCGCCTACTCCTCGGTCGGCCACATGGGCTTCGTGCTGCTCGGCATCGCCTCGCTCACCCCGGCCGGCGTGAACGGCGCGCTGTTCGGCAACATCGCGCACGGCCTGATCACCGGCCTGCTGTTCTTCCTCGTCGGCGCGGTCAAGGACCGCTACGGCACCTCGGACCTGGACACCCTGGCCGGCGCCACCGGCGCGGCCCTGTACGGCCGGGCCCCGCGGATCGGCGCCCTGCTCGCCTTCGCCGCCGTCGCCAGCCTCGGCCTGCCCGGCCTGGCCGGCTTCTGGGGCGAGCTGCTCGCCATGTTCGGTGCCTTCGACCCGGCGGCCGGTCTCTCCCGGCCCGCCTTCGTCACCTACATGGTGCTGGCCGGCCTCGGCACCCTGCTGACCGCCGGCTACCTGCTGGTCGTCGTCCGCCGGGTCTGCATGGGCGACCCGAAGCAGCCCGCCCTGGTCACCGACCTGCCCGACATCAAGGCGTACGAGGCGGCCAGCTGGACGCCGCTGGCCGCGCTCACCCTGGTCGCCGGCCTCTGGCCCGCCCTGCTGCTCAGCCTCTCCGACCCGGCCGTCAAGCACCTGCTCGGGGGTGGCTGAGCCGTGACCAGCACCCCGCTCGGACCTCCTCTCCTGGGGCAGCCCGCCATGAACCTGATCGCCGTCGCCGACCCGGGCGGCCTCATCCAGTCCGTGGACTGGGTCGCCGTCGCGCCGCCGCTGATCGCGGCGCTCGCCGCGCTCGCCGTGCTGGTCGCGGACCTCTTCCTGCCGGCCGGCCGCAAGCGCCTCCTCGGCTGGGCCTCGGCGGCCGGCCTGCTGGGCGCGCTGGCCGCGCTGCTGCCACTCGTCCGCGGCGACGCCCGCTCCACCTTCTGCCTGAAGGCCGCCGGCGGGGCGTGCAGCTACACCGCCGACCACTTCGCGCTCGCCTTCCAGCTGATCGCGCTCGGCGGCGCCCTGATCGCCGTCCTGCTCTCGCTGCACACCGTGGACGAGGAGAAGCTGCCCGGCGGCGAGTACTGGTTCCTGCTGCTCTCCAGCGCCTCCGGCGCCGCACTGCTGCCCGCGTCCCGCGACCTGGCGACGCTGATCATCGCCCTGGAGGTCGCCTCGCTGCCGGCCTTCGCGCTGGTCGCACTGCGCCGGGACGGCCGGGGCGCCGAGGGCGCGCTCAAGTTCTTCCTCTCCTCGGTCACCGCCACCGCCGTCATGCTGCTCGGCGTCGGCTTCGTGTACGCCGCGACCGGCTCGATCCACCTCGGCCCGATCGCCGACGGGCTGGCCCACGTGCCGGGGCAGCTGAAGCCGCTGGCCGAGGCCGGCGCCGTGCTCACCCTGGTCGGCTTCGCCTTCAAGGGCGCCGTGGTGCCGTTCCACTTCTGGCTGCCGGACACCTACACCGCCGCGCCGATCCCGGTGGCCGGCTACCTGTCGGTGGTCGGCAAGGCGGCGGGCCTGGCCGGGCTCGCCCTCGTCACCACGATCGCCTTCCACCCGTACGGGCACACCTGGGGTCTGGTGCTGGCGGTGCTGGCCGCGCTCACCATGACGGTCGGCAACGTGGCCGCGCTCCGGCAGCGCGGCGACACCCCGCACAGCGCGGTGCGGCTGCTCGCCTGGTCCTCCATCGGCCAGGCCGGCTACCTGCTCGTCCCGCTGGCCGCGGCCGGCTACCGGGGGACCCCGCACCCGCTGGGCGCGACCGTCGCCTACGCGCTGATCTACGGCGTGGTCAACCTGGGCGCCTTCGGCGTGGCCGCCGTGGTGGCCAGGACGGCCGGCACCCGGCTGGACGACCACCGGGGGCTGTTCGCCCGCGGCCACTGGAGCGCCCTCGCGATGGCCTTCTTCCTGCTCTGCCTGGCCGGCCTGCCGCCCGGCGTGATCGGCCTGTTCGGCAAGGTCGTGGTCTTCCAGGCCGCCGTCGACGCGAAGCTCGGCTGGCTGGCCGTGGTGATGGCGGTCAACGTGGTGATCGCCCTCTACTACTACCTGCTGTGGACGGCCCGGCTGTTCGCGCCCGCCGGGGTCGGAGCCGAGGTCCGCGCGGCCCGCACCCCCGGCCCGCTGGCCGCCGCGCTGGCGCTCACCGCCGGCGGCGCGGTGGTGCTCTCGGTGGCTCCGCAGCTGGTCCTGCAGGTGGTCGGGGGCACTCTCTTCTGACCGCCCGGGGTGCACCCGGGCGGCCCGCCCGGGGTGCGCCGGGGAACGAACGAGCGGCATCCTTCCGTTGATTCCCACGAGGGCGCCGCCACCGGGCGCCCCGTCGCACCACCTCGGAGGGCCAGCCGTGCACCGCCAGCACAACGGGTTGAGGACGGCCGTACTGCTCGGCGGCCTGTCGGCGCTGATCCTGCTGATCGGCAGCTTCTTCGGCCGCACCGGACTGCTGGTCGCCCTGGTGATCGCGATCGCCACCAACGCCTACGCGTACTGGAACAGCGACAAGCTGGCGCTGCGGGCGATGCGCGCCCGCCCGGTCAGCGAGATCGAGGCCCCGCAGCTGTACCGGATCGTCCGGGAGCTCTCCACCTCGGCCCGGCAGCCGATGCCCCGGCTGTACATCTCGCCGACCCCCGCGCCGAACGCCTTCGCCACCGGCCGCAACCCGCGCAACGCCGCGGTGTGCTGCACCGACGGCATCCTGCAGCTGCTCGACGAGCGCGAGCTGCGCGGCGTCATCGGGCACGAGCTCAGCCACGTCTACAACCGGGACATCCTGATCTCCTCAGTGGCCGGGGCGCTCGCCTCGGTGGTGATGTTCCTGGTGAACTTCGCCTGGCTGATCCCGATCGGCCGCAGTGACGACGACGAGGGCCCCGGGCTGTTCGGGCTGTTGCTGATCATGATCCTCGGGCCGATCGCCGCCGCGCTGATCCAGCTCGCGGTCAGCCGCTCCCGCGAGTACCAGGCCGACGCCGACGGCGCCCGGATCACCGGCGACCCGCTTGCCCTGGCGAGCGCGCTGCGCAAGCTGGAGGCCGGCACCCAGCGGCTCCCGCTGCCACCCGAGCCGCAGCTGCAGACCGCCAGCCACATGATGATCGCCAACCCGTTCCGGCCCGGCGAGGTCGGCGCCAAGCTCTTCTCCACCCACCCGCCGATGCCCGAGCGGATCGCCCGCCTGGAACGCATGGCCGGCCGCTAGGTGAATTGACCACGGTCAGTCCTTCCCGTTCCCCCGTTCGGCAGAGCGGGTGACACCCCTTCGTCGCCCCGGCGAGCCTCCGCGTGCCCGCGGGCCGGCCTGGTACTGATGGGCCGGTTACCCGTTGGACAGCCGGTGGGCCTGGCGCGGAGGAGTGATGCAGTGACGATTCTCCCGACCGACACCGAGCACCGGCCCCCGCCGCGCGAGCCCCGGAAGGGCTTCGGCGCGGCCCGCAGGGGAGGCCGCGGCCGCGCACTGGTGGGCTGGCTCACCACCACCGATCACAAGAAGATCGGCACGCTGTACATGACCACCTCGTTCGCCTTCTTCCTGATCGGCGGCGTGATGGCCCTGGTCATGCGGGCCGAGCTGGCCGAGCCGGGAACCCAGATCGTCTCCAACGAGCAGTACAACCAGCTGTTCACCCTGCACGGCACGATCATGCTGCTGATGTTCGCCACGCCGCTCTTCGCCGGCTTCGCGAACTGGATCATGCCGCTGCAGATCGGTTCCCCGGACGTCGCCTTCCCCCGGCTCAACGCCCTCGCCTACTGGCTGTACCTGCTGGGCTCGATCATCGTCATCGGCAGCTTCCTCACGCCCGACGGCGCCGCCGACTTCGGCTGGTTCGCCTACACGCCGCTCTCCGGCGAGATCCACTCGCCCGGCATCGGCGGCGACATGTGGATCATGGGCCTGGCGCTCTCCGGCTTCGGCACCATCCTCGGCTCGGTCAACTTCATCACCACCATCGCCTGCCTGCGGGCGCCCGGGATGACCGTCTTCCGGATGTCGATCTTCGTCTGGAACGTCCTCTTCACCAGCATCCTGGTGCTCTTCGCGTTCCCGGTGCTGGCCGCCACCCTGCTCGCCCTGGAGGCCGACCGGAAGTTCGGCGCCCACGTCTTCGACCCGGCCAACGGCGGGGCGATCCTCTGGCAGCACCTCTTCTGGTTCTTCGGCCATCCCGAGGTCTACATCATCGCGCTGCCGTTCTTCGGCATCGTCACCGAGGTCATCCCGGTCTTCAGCCGCAAACCGATCTTCGGCTACTCCGGCCTGATCGCCGCCACCATCGCCATCACCGGCCTGTCGGTCACCGTCTGGGCGCACCACATGTTCGTCACCGGGCAGGTGCTGCTGCCGTTCTTCTCCTTCATGACGCTGCTGATCGCCGTCCCGACCGGGGTGAAGTTCTTCAACTGGATCGGCACCATGTGGCGCGGCTCGCTCAGCTTCGAGACACCGATGCTGTGGACGATCGGCTTCCTCGTCACGTTCCTCTTCGGCGGACTCACCGGCGTGCTGCTCGCCTCCCCGCCGATCGACTTCCACGTCTCGGACTCGTACTTCGTCGTCGCCCACTTCCACTACGTGGTCTTCGGCACCGTCGTCTTCGCGATGTTCGCCGGCTTCCACTTCTGGTGGCCGAAGATGACCGGCAAGATGCTCGACGAACGGCTCGGGAAGATCACCTTCTGGACGCTGTTCATCGGCTTCCACACCACCTTCCTCGTCCAGCACTGGCTCGGCGCCGAGGGCATGCCCCGCCGCTACGCCGACTACCTGGCCTCCGACGGCTTCACCACGCTCAACAGCGTCTCCACCGTCGGCTCCTTCCTGCTGGGGCTGTCCATGCTGCCCTTCCTCTACAACGTCTGGAAGACCGCCAAGTACGGGCAGAAGGTCACCGTGGACGACCCGTGGGGCTACGGCCGCTCGCTGGAGTGGGCGACCTCCTGCCCGCCGCCGCGGCACAACTTCGCCGCACTGCCGCGGATCCGCTCGGAGAGCCCCGCCTTCGACCTGCACCACCCCGACATCGCCGAATGGGACCGTCTCCAGAACGCCGTCGAACCCCGCCGCGAGCACCACTGAGCGGCCCGCCCGGACATCCGCGGAAGAAATCTCCGCGGCCGTGTCGATCCGGGCCCGCCCCGTTCGACGCACAGATGGAAGCCGGCACGACCGGCGCCCGGCCCGCACCGAGCGGAGCCCGACACCGAGAGAGGCACCACGATGCGATTCATGCTGATCGTCAAGGCCAACGAGGACTCCGAGGCCGGCGTGATGCCGACCAAGGAGGCCATGGACGCGATGAGCCGCTACAACGACGAGCTGATCAAGGCCGGCATCATGCTCGCCGCCGACGGCCTGCAGCCCAGCTCCAACGGTGCCCGGCTGACCTTCAAGGACGGCAGGGCCACCGTCACCGACGGGCCGTTCGCCGAGAGCAAGGAGCTCATCGCCGGGTACTGGGTGCTCGACGTCAGCTCCCGCGAGGAGGCCCTGGAGTGGGCGGGCCGCGCCCCGTTCGAGGACGGCGCCGTGCTGGAGCTGCGCAAGGTCTTCGAGGCCTCCGACTTCCCTCCCGAGCTCGTCAGCCCCGAGGACGCCGCCAAGGAGCAGGCCTGGCGGGACGAGCACCAGAAGCCGATCACCGGCTGACCGGCCCGCGGGCCGCGCCGCACTGGCCGCGGGGGCCGTCCGGCTGCTCTGATGGGGAGCTGTGGCGGCACCCGACACCCATCGTGCGATCGAGGCGGTCTGGCGGATCGAGTCGGCCCGGATCATCGCCGGGCTGGCCCGGCTGGTCCGCGACGTCGGCCTCGCTGAGGAACTCGCCCAGGACGCGCTGGTCGCCGCCCTGGAGCAGTGGCCCGCGACCGGCGTGCCGGACAACCCCGGTGCCTGGCTCACCGTCACCGCCCGGCGGCGCGCCGTCGACCGGATCCGCCGCGAGGCCGGGCTCGCGGCGAAGCTCCGCCTGGTCGCCCACGAACTGGAGACGGACCCGCCGCAGGGCCCGCAGCCGGAGCAGGTCGTCCTCGCCGACGAGATCGAGGACGACCTGCTCCGGCTTGTCTTCACCGCCTGCCACCCGGTGCTCTCCACCGAGGCCCGGGTGGCGCTCACCCTGCGGCTGCTCGGCGGCCTGTCCACCGAGGAGATCGCCCGCGCCTTCCTGACCGCCGAGCCGACCGTCGCCCAGCGGATCGTCCGCGCCAAGCGCACCCTCGCCGGGGCCGAGGTGCCCTTCGAGGTGCCGCAGGGCGAGGAGCTCGCCCCGCGCCTCGCCTCCGTCCTCGAAGTCGTCTACCTGGTCTTCAACGAGGGCTACGCGGCCACCGCCGGCGACGACTGGATGCGGCCCGCGCTCTGCGAGGAGGCGATGCGGCTCGGCCGGGTGCTCACCGGCCTGATGCCCCGCGAACCCGAGGTGCACGGCCTGATCGCGCTGCTGGAGATCCAGGCCTCCCGCACCCCCGCCCGCACCGGCCCGGACGGCGCCCCCGTCCTGCTGCTCGACCAGGACCGCGGCCGCTGGGACCGGCTGCTGATCCACCGCGGCCTCGCCGCACTCGACCGCGCCGAGGCGCTGGCCGCCGCGCAGGGCGCCCCGCCCGGCCCGTACGCCCTGCAGGCCGCCATCGCCGCCTGCCACGCCCGGGCCGGCACCGCCGAGCAGACCGACTGGGTGCGGATCGCCGCGCTCTACACCGCGCTGGCCGCGCGCAGCCCCTCCCCGGTGGTGGAACTCAACCGGGCGGTCGCCCTCGGCATGGCCTTCGGCCCGGAGACCGGCCTGGCCCTGGTCGACTCCCTGGCCGGCGAGCCCGCCCTGCGCGGCTACCACCTGCTGCCCGGCGTCCGCGGCGACCTGCTCGCCCGCCTCGGCCGGCACACCGAGGCCGCCGCCGAGTTCACCCGCGCCGCCGGCCTCACCCGCAACGCCCGCGAACGCGCCGTGCTGCTCGCCCGCGCGGAGGAGAGCACCCGTACGGCCGGGTGAACCCTGTGCGGGCGGGCCGCTCGGGCAGACTGGATCGGACGTCGGGCGGCCGAGGGGGAGCGGGACATGGGGGTGCGCGACAGCGCGCAGAACGTCGGGCGCCGGGCCGGGGAGGCGCTCGGCACGGCCGCCCGGACGGGCCGGGCCAAGGCCCGCAACGTGGTCGGCGAGGGCGACTGGGTGCGTCGGGCGGTGGCCGCGCTGCCGCCGCCGGAGGCGCCCGCCGCCGAGCACTGGGAGGTGTCGATCGCCGCCCTGATCGGCCGCCATCCGCGCGTCCCCGGGCCCGCGGTGTGGCTGCTGCACCAGCTCGACGGGCTCGGCCAGGTCGCCTTCGGCCCGGAGAAGGTCGGCTTCGACGGCGAGGACGTCCCCTGGGAGAAGGTGCAGGAGCTGCGGCTGCACTCCACGCTCGACCTGCTGCCCGACGTCGTCCTCGACAAGGAGGTCGACCGGATCAGGGAGTTCCTGCCGCCGGTGCCCGGCCGCAAGTGGGTCGTGGCCCGCGCCGCCGAGGGCCTGCTGACCCTGGTGCTGGCCGCCGCGGAGGCGGCCGAGGCCGCCGGGCGGGAGGAGCGGCTGCTGCCCTGCGAGATCGTCCACCGCGGCCTGCTGGGACGGCCCCGGCGGCTCGGCGGCGGCCTGTTCGCCGCCGCCGCGCTCGCCGCCCTGCCGGCCGCCGCGGACAGCCTGGTGGCCACCGCGAAGTCCCGCGGGATCCCGGTGGTCCCGGTCGAGCCGACCGGGACCAGGGCCGACCGCGCCGAACGCCTGCGGGCCGCCTCCGGCCGGCTGAGGGAGCGCCTGCGGACCCTCCTCGCGGAGGCGCCGGACGGCCCGGAGCTGCCCCCGGCCGAGGCGGCGCGGCAGCTCTCCGGGGCGCCGGGCCCCGAGCTGCCGCACCCGGCCGGGCCGCCGGCGTCGGAGCGGACGGCGGGCGAACCGGAGCCGCACTGAGGCGGCCCCGGCCGCGGCCCGTCAGGACGGGGTGCGGGCGACCGCCGACCCGCCGTCCGCCGCGGCGGCGTCCACGCCGCCCGTCGGCCCTGCCGCACCGCGCTGCCGGACGGGCACCCACCGCCGGGTCCGCAGCGCGGCCAGCCGCCCGGCCGCGGGCTCCGTCCAACGGGCCGCGAGCGGGCCGACGAGCACCAGGATCAGCACGTACGCGGTGGCCAGCGGGCCGAGGTCCGGCTCGATGCCCGCGGTCACCGCCAGGCCGGCGATGACGATGGAGAACTCGCCCCGGGCGACCAGCGCGCCGCCCGCCCGCCAGCGTCCGCGCGGACCGATACCGGCCCGGCGGGCCGCCCAGTAGCCGGTGGCGATCTTCGTGAGCGCGGTGACGACCGCCAGTGCGAGCGCGGGCAGCAGCACCGGCGGGATGGAGGTCGGATCGGTGCTCAGGCCGAAGAAGACGAAGAACACCGCCGCGAAGAGGTCCCGCAGCGGGCTCAGCAGGGTGTGCGCACCCTCGGCGGCCTCACCGGAGAGCGCGATGCCGACCAGGAACGCGCCGACCGCCGCCGACACCTGCAGCTTCTGGGCGATCCCGGCCACCAGCAGCGTCAGCCCGAACACCACCAGCAGCAGCTTCTCCGGGTCGTCGTGCGAGACGAACTTCGAGATCAGCCGCCCGTAGCGGAGCGCGACGAACAGCACCGCACCCGCGGTGGCCAGCGCGATCGCCAGTGTGATGCTGCCGGCGAGCAGGCCGGCCCCGGCCAGCAGCGCGGTGAGGATCGGCAGGTAGAGGGCCATCGACAGGTCCTCCAGCACCAGCACGCTGAGGATCACCGGGGTCTCCCGGTTGCCGAGCCGCCCGAGGTCGCCCAGCACCTTGGCGATCACCCCGGAGGAGGAGATCCAGGTGACTCCGGCCAGCACCACGGCGGCCACCGGGCCCCAGCCCAGCAGCAGGCCGGCCGCCGCGCCCGGCAGCGCGTTGAGGACGAAGTCGACGGCGCCGGCCGGGTACTGCTGCTTGAGGTTGGTCACCAGGTCGGCCGCGGTGTACTCCAGGCCGAGCATCAGCAGCAACAGGACGACGCCGATCTCCGCGCCGGTGGCGACGAACTCCTCGCTGGAGCTGAGCGGCAGCAGCCCGCCGTGGCCGAAGGCCAGGCCGCCGAGCAGGTAGAGGGGTATCGGGGACTGCCCGTAGCGGCTCGCGAGCCGGCCGAGCAGACCGAGGACGAGGACGACGGCGCCGAGTTCGACGAAGACGGTGGCGGTGTGCACCCGATCACTCCCGTCCGAGGATCGCGGCGGCGGCGTCCACACCTTCGCGGGTGCCGATGACGATCAGCGTGTCCCCGCCGGCCAGCCGGAAGTCCGGGCCGGGGGAGGGCACCGCGCCGGTGCGGCGGAGCACCGCGACGATGGAGACGCCGGTGGCCGTCCGCATCCTGGTGTCGCCGAGCAGTCGGCCGTTCCAGTGCGAGGTGCCGCCGAGCGGGACGCGCTCGGCGACCAGGCCGAGGTCGGTGGTGTGCAGCACGCCGGGGCTGTGGTGAGCCGGCATCAGCGCGTCCACCAGGGCGGTCGACTCGTCCGCCGTCAGGTGCAGGGCCTGCGCGCAGGCGTCCGGGTCGTCGGCCCGGTAGACGTTGAGGCTGCGGGTGCCGTCGCGGTGGGCGATGACGGAGAGGTGGCGGTGTTCTCGGGTCGTCAGGTCGTACTGGACACCCACACCGGGCAGGCTGGTCGTCCGGACTCGCGGAACGGGCACGGCGTCTGTCCTCTCGTCAGCGGATCCGGGCAGCGCGCGCACAGCGGACGGCCGTCGGCACGGTGCCGGAATGCGGAAGCGGCCGTCCTATAGTAATGAAACAGTAAAGTCCCTTGTCCGGGTGGGGTCGTCGGCGTCTCGATGGCCGCCGCGACCGGCGCATGCCACGCTGGACCGTATGAAGGTGATCGAACTCATCCTCAACGTCCTGTGGCTGCTGTTCTGCGGCATCTGGATGGCGATCGGCTATGCGATCGCCGGGATCATCTGCTTCATCCTGATCATCACGATCCCGTTCGGCATCGCCGCGTTCCGGATCGCCGGCTACGTCCTGTGGCCGTTCGGACGCACCACGGTCGAGAAGCCGGACGCCGGGGCGCCCTCCTGCGTCGGCAACGTGATCTGGCTGATCTTCGCAGGCTGGTGGCTCGCCATCGCGCACTTCCTGACGAGCATCCCGCTGTTCCTGTCGATCATCGGCATCCCGTTCGGCTGGGCGAACCTCAAGATGATCCCGATCTCGCTCGCCCCGCTCGGCCGCGAGGTCGTCAGCACCGACGAGCGGTTCGCCGGCTGGTGAACCACCGGCCGTGACTCCCCGCGCCCCCGGGCCCATCCGACCCGCCCGATACGGTGGGCCGGACCGCCCGTCCCGCCGCCGAGGAGACCCGTGCCCAGCTGGCGCGCCACCCTGACCGCCGCCACCGTCACCGACCCGCCGCTGCGCGCCGACCACACCGCCGCCGCCCGGCGCGTCCTCCGCCGCGAACAGGCCCCCTACCTGGCCCTGCGCCTGCTCGCCGCCCCGCCCCTGGTGCCGTACCTGGTGGCCGGGCTCGCCTTCATGAACCTCGTCGACGACACCGCCGAGAACGGCACACCCCGGGAGCGGGCCGACGGACTCAAGGACCTGGCCGAGCGGACCGCCGAAGCACTCGACGCCCCCGCCCGCAGCCACGACCCGGTCCTGCGGGCCTACGCGCACGCGGTCCGCACCCGAGGCCTGCCCGAGTACTGGGTGCACGCCTTCCTCACCGGCGCCGCCACCGCCGAGGCCGAGTTCACCGGCTTCGGCACGGAACAGGACTACCAGGAGTACCTCGACACCTACGCCCTGCCCGGCATCCTGGTCTTCACCGGCCTCCAGTACCGCGGCGGCCCCGACGAGGCGCAGACCCGGGCCTGGCGCCGCTTCGTCGACGCCGCGCAGCGCGTGGACTTCCTCGCCGACCTCGCAAGCGACCTCGCCGCCGGACGCCTCTGCATCCCCCGCGAACACCTCGCCGAACACGGCGTCACCCCCGACGACCTCGCCCGGGCCCGCGACACCCCCGCCGTCCGCGACCTGCTCGCCGACCAGTGCCGCCGGGCCCGCACCGCCCTGGACGCCGCCGCGGACGTGGTCGACCACGCCGACCCCGGCCTGCGCGCCGTCGGCACCACCATGACCGATCTGATGGCCCACCAACTCGCCGCCGTCGAAAGGGCCGGCGTCCGAGCCCTCCGCCGCGACATCGGCTACGGCCTCCTCGCCCCCCTCCGCATCCTCGCCCGAGCCCACCGCACCACCCGCCCCTGAACCGAGGCAGTCCACGGCAAGCTGCGCTGCGGGGTGCACCGATTGAGCGGCGCGGGGAACTGCGCGCGGCGGCAGGGCGCGGCCCTGCGGTCCCGTCCCCGCCGTTCCGCCGCGGGCGGTCGGGTGGTCTCCTCGTGCTGCGGGGTGCACCGATCGAGGGGCGCGGGGAACTGCGCGCGGCGGCAGGGCGCGGCCCTGCGGTCCCGTCCCCGCCGTTCCGCCGCGGGCGGTCGGGCTTCCTCCGCAGGCGTGAATCCGTTGGACAACCGCCCCGCCCGCGGAGCACCCTTGCGGATCCGTCCGAATCGGCGCAGCCCCCGCGTGAGGATCCCCATGACCGCGACCCCGTCCGCAGCCGCCCCCGCCGACCTGCCCGAGCGCAGCCTCCCGGTCGCCGAGGCCTTCGACGCCGCGGGCGTCCCGGCCCGGATCCGCGTCCTGCCGGACTCCGCCCGGACGGCCGCCGAGGCCGCCGCCGCCCTCGGCTGCGAGGTCGGCGCGATCGCGAACAGCCTGGTGTTCGTCTGCGACGGCGCGCCGCTGCTGGTGATGACCAGCGGCGCCCACCGGGTGGACACGGCCTTCCTCGCCGACCGCCTGGGCGCCGGCCCGATCACCCGGGCCACCGCGCAGCAGGTCCGCGCCGCCACCGGCCAGGCGATCGGCGGCGTCGCCCCGGTCGGCCACCCGGCCCCGCTCCGCACGGTCGTGGACACCGCACTCGAGGCGCACCCGGTGCTGTGGGCGGCGGCCGGCCACCCGCACACCGTCGTCCCGCTGAGCTACGCCGAACTGCTGCACCTGACCGGCGGCGAGCCCGCCCCCGTCACCGCGGACTGACCGGCCTGCCGCGCCTCATACCCGGACCAGCGTCTTGCCGACGGTGTCCCCCCGCAGCATGGCGAGGAACGCCGCCACGATCCGGTCGAAGCCGTCCACCACCGTCTCGTCCGACCGCATGCGGCCGCTGCGCAGGTGCGGCACCAAGGCCGCGTACAGCTCGTCGCGCACCGCCAGGTGGTTGCGGACCAGGAAGCCCTCCAGCCGCAGGCTCTTGCCGACGACGTCGTAGAGGTTGCGCGGCGCGGCCGGGGGTTCGGCGCTGTTGTACTGGGCGACGGCCCCGCACCAGGCGATCCGGCCGCCGTCGCGGAGCACCTCGATCGCGCCCTCCAGGTGGCTGCCGCCGACGTTGTCGAAGTAGACGTCGATGCCGCCGGGGGCGGCCTTGCGCAGCAGGTCGCCGATCGGGCCGTCGTGGTGGTCGAAGGCCGCGTCGAAGCCGAGCCGGTCGGTGAGGTGGGCGACCTTGGCAGGCGAGCCGGTGCTGCCGACGAGCCGCCGGACGCCGAGCAGCCGGGCGATCCGGCCGACGGCGCTGCCCACCCCGCCCGCCGCCGAGGACACGTACAGGTCCTCGCCGGGCTGCAGCCGGGCGATCCGGGTCAGGCCGACGTACGCGCTGAGGCCGGTGCCGCCGAGCAGCCCCAGGTGTGCGGCGAGCGGCACGCCGGGCAGGTCGGGCAGCACCCGGGCGGCGTCCGGGGCGACCAGGGCGTGCGTCCGCCAGCCCTGCCGGTGGAAGACCAGGTCGCCGACGGCCAGCGCCGGGGTGCGGGACTGCACGACCCGGCCGATCGCCCGACCCTCCAGCGGGGCGTTCAGCGCCCAGCCGCCGTCCATCTCCTCCCGCATGTACGGGTCGACGGAGAGCAGCAGGTTCTCGACCAGTGCCTCGCCCTCCCCGGGCGGGGGCAGTTCGCCGCTGACGAAGGCGAAGTCGTCGGGCGTCGGCGGGCCGTCCGGCCGCGCGACCTGGTGGACGGCGGTGAAGGCGGTGGCGGTACGGGACACGGCGGTGCTCCTGACACGGTCTCGGGGTCGGCGTCGACCGTAGGCCGGGCAGCGGGCTGCCGGGCAGGGGTCGCCGTCGATGGGACACCGGTCTTCCATGAATCCGGTTCATGGAAGACCGCTAGGGTGGACCGATGACCGACGGAACCCCGCGCCGGGACACCGACCTCGCCCCGCACGAGCTGCGCATCCTGGCCGCCGTCGACCGGGAGGGCAGCTTCACCGCCGCGGCCTCCGCACTCGGGCTCACCCAGTCCGCGGTCTCGCACGCCGTCCGCACCCTGGAGGGCAAGCTCGGCGCGGTGCTGTTCGACCGGGGACGGCACGGCGCCCGGGCCACCCCGGCCGGCGAACGGGCCGCCGCGCACGCCCGCCAGGTGCTGCGCCTGCTGGCCGCGATGCCAGCCGAGGTCCGCGAGGCGTCCACCGGCGAACTCGCCGGACGCCCGGTGGTGGTGGCGTTCCGCAGCGCGGCCGCCCACCTGCTGCCGGCCGTGCTGGCCCGGGTCACCGCCCGGCACCCCGGGCTGGCCCCGCAGGTACGGATCGTGCGGGAGCTGGGGCGCGGCACCGCCGGCGAGGTCGCGGACGGCCGCGCCGACCTCGGCATCGCCACCGTCGACCCGGCCGCCGAGACCCCGCCCGGACTGGTGGTGGTGCCGCTCTTCGAGGAGGCCTACGCCCTCGCCCACCCGGCCGGCCACGCCCGCCCGAAGGATCTGCCACTGGTCGACTGGGACGAGAACTGTAGCTCCTACACCAGGAGTTGGTGGTCCGAGCAGGACTGGCTGCCGCCCGCCACGATCCGCGTCGAGGACGACACCGTGATGCTCTCGCTCGTCGCCCGGGGCATCGGCATGGCCGTGGTGCCCGCCCTCAGCCTGCTCGGCGCACCTCCCGGCCTCGCCGTCACCGACCTCGGCCCGCGGCCACCGCGCCGCCAGGTCGGGTACGTCACCACACCCGCGCTGGCCCGGACGGCGGCCGTCCGCACGCTCGTCCGCGAGCTGCGGTCCGTCCCGCTGCCGGCCGGGCTGACGCCCGTTCAGCGACCCTCTCGCGCCTCCTCGCCCGGCTTGCCCTCCTCGCCCGCCTCTCCCGCCTCGTAGGACTCGACGGCCTCGCGCAGGCGGCGGAACTCGGCGGCGATCCCGTCCGGGGTGTAGTGCGCGTTGAGCCCGCTCGGGTTCGGCAGAACCCACACCTCGGTCGCCCCGATGCCCTCCGACTGCGGCCCGACCCCGGCCTTCGGCCGCCCGAACGCCGTCCGGTACGCGCCGATCCCGAGCACCGCCAGGACCCGCGGCCGCAGCCGCGCCACCCGCTCGACCAGGGCGGCCCCGCCCTCCCGGTACTCGTCGGCGGTCAACTCGTCCGCCCTGGCCGTGGTGCGCGCCACCACGTTGGTGATGCCCAGCCCGAACCCGAGCAACTCGGCCTGCTCGTCCGGCCGGAGCTGCCGCGGAGTGAAGCCGGAGCGGTACAGCGCCGGCCAGAACCGGTTGCCGGGGCGGGCGAAGTGCCGGCCCGTCGCGCCGGACCACAGACCGGGGTTGATCCCGCAGAACAGCACCCGCAGGCCGGGCGCCGCCACGTCCGGGATCGTCGCGCCGTGCGCGGCCGCCAGCTCCTCGGCCGTCGGCCGCCGGAAGGGAGTCGTCATACCCCCATCCTGAACGATGGATAGTCAGTTCGAATATTCGGCTGACCCGGTGGCGCTGAGCAGCGCAGAATGACGGAATGTCATACGAACTCAACGCTCTGCTCGCCACCGCGGACCTGCTCGACGTGGTGGCGGCCGAAGTGCCGGTCGCGCAGGTGGCGCGCCTGGCGCAGGGCCTGGCGCTGATCCCGATGACCGAGCGGCTGCACGGCGTCCTGAACGTTCCCGGTGACCGGACCGAGCCCGGCTTCACGCGCTTCCCGGCCGGCTTCGGCCGCAGGCTGGAGGCCTGGTCCCAGGCCGGCCCGATCGCCTACGTCGAAGCCGACTTCTTCGGTGGCGCCGGCACCCAGCAGGCCGCCGTCTGGCTGCACGGCCGGATCGAGCTCGGCCCGCTCCGCACCGAGGAGGGCGAACCCTCGCCCGACGAGGGGACGCCCATCTCGCAGGCGCTGCGCCGGCTGGGCGCGACGGTCGCGCAGGGACGCTTCGACGAGTTCGACGCGATCGGGCTCGGTGCGCAGCGCCGCTCGGCCGACTGGCTCCGCGGCTGACCCGGCCGGCCGGAGGCCGATCGGGGCGTTCCCGGCGGGGGTTCCGTCGCACCGTCACCCGACGGGCTGCCGTCGGCTGACGGTGCCTCGGCCCCGCCGGGGGCCCGGGGCCTGCGCCGTTCGGCGTTCGACCGGTGGCCGCAGCCCTCGGCATCACCGTGGTGACCGTGGCGGCCGCCGCCCTCGCGGCCGCGATCAACCCCCACGCCGTACTGCTCCACTACCGCGGCCGCCCCGCTGTCTCCGCTCCCGTCCCCGTCGCCCCGGCCGACGACCCCGCGGTGCCGTCACTCCCGTCGCCGTCCTCGCTTCCTTCGCTTCCTTCTGTGTCCGCGCTGCCCTCGCTGCCGGCGGTGCCCGACCTGTCCCCGGTGCTCGGCTCGCTCGACGGCGTCCTCGGGCTCGTCGACGGCGTGGTCGTGCTGACCTCGCCGCTCACCGGCGGACTCGATCTCGCCGCCCTGCAGCAGAAGATCGACGAACTGAAGGCCACGGTCATGGCCCTGCTCGGCGACCTGCCCGTCCAAGTCCCGGCGGCCCGCCCGCACGGCGGCTGGGCAGCCGGTCATGCGAACGCCGCCGGGGCCCCGGACAGTGCACGGTCCGGGGCCCCGACGGCGGTCACGCGGCGGGCGGCTCGGCGGCCGCCCGGTCGCGGCAGGATCAGCGGTAGTTCACGAACTGGATCGCGAAGTCGAGGTCCTTGCCCTTGAGCAGGGCCTGGACGGCCTGCAGGTCGTCCCGGCTCTTCGAGCTGACCCGCAGCTCGTCGCCCTGGACCTGCGCCTTGACGCCCTTGGGGCCCTCGTCGCGGATGATCTTGGCGACCTTCTTGGCGTCGTCGGTGGTGATGCCCTCCTTGACGTCCGCGAAGATCTTGTACTCCTTGCCGGACAGCTGAGGGTCGGCGGCGTCCAGGGCCTTCAGCGAGAGCCCGCGCTTGATGAACTTGCTCTGCAGGACGTCCAGGATCGCCTTGACCCGCTCCTCGCCGTTGGCCTTCATCTCGATCTTCTCGCCCGAGCGGCTGATCTCGGCGCCGACGTTCTTGAAGTCGAAGCGCGTGGCGATCTCGCGGGAGGTCTGGTTGATCGCGTTGTCGACCTCCTGCCACTCGACCTTCGAGACGATGTCGAAACTGGAGTCGGCCATGGGTGTTGGTCTCCTTGAATACTGGCTGCACGGTCACCGCCCGGCCTTACGACACGGGCATCGCCCCAGCCTATCCAGCGCGGCCCCGCCCCGCCCCCGTCCGCCGCGGCCGGCACCGTGATCACGCCCGGCAACCGAGTGGCGAACCACCCCCATCCATCAGGTATTGTTTACCGCGTCGAACGGGGCAGCGCCCCGGGGGACAACATCCTGGCTGGTTGCCCGAGCGGCCAAAGGGAGCAGACTGTAAATCTGTCGCGCAAGCTACGCAGGTTCGAACCCTGCACCAGCCACAGGATAGAGAGAAGGGCCTTGATCGGCGGAGACGCTGATCAGGGCCCTTCTTCGTGTTCCGGGCGGGCGGGCCGCCCCGGGTGACAGCGCGTCATGCCGGTCGGTCCGGTGCTGCTGCCCGTCGTCGGGGCGGAGCACCGCTGTGAGATCGACGGTGCCGTCGGCCGAGGGCGGGGTGAGGTCCACCGGCCACCCGTAGTGGCGGAACAGCCAGACCTGGGGTTCGCCGTTCGGGCCCGAGGTGGTGCGGGTGATGTGCGGGTGGTGGGTGGCGGCGATCTCCAGGGTCGAGCCGTCGGCGCCGGTGAAGGAGACCGTCCGGACGCCGCCGGCTTCGGTGCTGCTTTGCACGGTCAGGTCGGCGGTGCCGGTGTCGCCGGCGATGGCCGCCCGGGCGGCGAGGCAGAAGATGCCCAGTGAGGCGAAGGGCTCGGCCGTGGCGGGTCCGCCGACGTAGCGGTCCTTGGTCAGGGCCGCGGTGCGGGCGCCCCAGAGGTGTTCGTCGCCCTTGATCCAGGCGCGAGTCCCGTCCGCGAGGATCCGCACGCTGCCCAGCTTCGCCGCCTCGATGGTCCCGACGCAGTCGCCGTCCCGGTCCACCGTGACCGTCCCGCGGGTCGGCTGCCCCATGACCAGGGCGTGGAAGCCGGCCGTGACGGAGCCTGCGGTGCGCCCGTTCTCGGCGGCGGTGTCGACGAGAGCGCGGGCGGCGGTCGAGTCCGTGGAGCCGGGCCCGGCCGCGGTGTCCGGTGCGGGCCGCGCATGCGGGCCCTGGCATGCGCAGGCCCCGAGGATCGCGGCGGCGATCGCAGCCTTGTACGCCCTCATGACTCTCCCCCTGTTCGACCTGCGGCACGGCACGCGCCGGCCGCCTCGGCGCCGTCTCCCCGTAGCGGCCCGATGGTTTTGAACTCGTTCAACTTACACTGGCAGGGGCGGTTCGGCCATGGCGGGAGGCCGGTGCCCCCGGGGTGGGGGCGCCGGCCTCGTGGCGTCGCGGGTGAGACGGGGATCAGGCGGCGAGTTCGGGTTCGTCGGCCGGGGTGGTGGTCGGCTCGGGCTTGGTGTCGCGCATGACGAGGGTGGCGAGGAGGGCGGCGGCCAGGACGCCGATCGCGCTCAGGGTGAAGGTGGTCGACATCGAGGTGGTGAAGGCCTCGCGGGCGGTGTGGACGAGGCCGCTGTCGCCGCCGGCCGAGGCCAGTGCCCCGGCGATCGAGTGCCTGGCGGCCTCGGGGACGTCGGTCGGCATCTCGCGGGCGAAGCCGCTGCTGAGCAGTGAGCCGAGGATGGCGATGCCGAGGGCGGTGCCGGCCTGCTGGATGGTGTCGTTCAGCGCCGAGCCGACGCCCGCCTGCTCCGCGGGGATCGTCCCCATCAGCGCGCCCACCGCGGCCGGCATGGCCAGTCCCGCGCCGAGGCCGAGCAGACCGAGCGCGACCGCCGGGACGGTGGAGCCGGTGTCGGCGTCGACGGTGGCCAGCAGGGCGAAGGAGACGGCCATCACCAGCATCCCGGCGAGCACCAGGTAGCGGTTGCCGATCATCGCGGCGAGCTTGGCCCCGGCGGCGTTGCCGATCAGTGCGGTGACCGCCAGCGGCAGGAAGGCGAGGCCGGCTTCGACCGGCGAGTACCCGAGGACGAACTGCAGGTACTGGGTGAGCACCAGCAGCAGGCCGCCGTTGCCGATCTGCAGCAGCGTCAGGGACAGCGAACCGCCGCTGAAGTTGCGGTGCTTGAAGAGGGCCATCGGCACCATCGGCGAGGCGGTGGTGTTCTCCCAGGCCACGAAGGCGCCGAGGGCGAGCACCGCGACGGCCAGGGTGACCGCGGACCCGCCGCCGAAGGCGCCGTGCTGCGGCAGCTCGATGATCCACCAGATCAGTGCCGTCATGCCGGCCGCGGAGAGCACCGCGCCCAGCGGGTCGGGCTTGCGCCACGGGCCCTTCGACTCCGGCATGAGGGTCAGGCCGGCTAGGACGGCCAGTGCGACGACCGGGACGTTGATGAAGAAGATCGAGTGCCAGGAGAAGTGGTCGATCAGCACGCCGCCGAGGACGGGGCTGCCGACCAGGGCGAGCATCGACACCGAGCCCCAGGCCGCCATCGCCTTGCCGCGCTCCTCGTCGTCGAAGACGGTGATGAGGATCGACAGCGTCGAGGGCATGATCAGCGCGCCGCCGACGCCCATCGCGACCCGTGCGGCGATCACCTCGCCGGGGCTGGTGCAGTAGGTGGCGGCCAGCGAGGCGGCGCCGAAGAGCAGCAGGCCGATGATCATGACCTTCCGGCGGCCGAACCGGTCGCCGAGGCTGCCCGAGGTGAGCAGGAGCCCGGCGAAGACCAGGACGTAGGAGTCGAGGATCCACTGGGTGTCCTGGGCGGTGGCGCCGATGTCCTCGGTCATCGAGGGCACCGCGACGGTCAGCGCCATGCTGTCGACCACCAGGACCAGCGTGCTAAGGCACAGCACGACGAGGATCCACCAGCGGCGTGGATTGCGGGCTTCCATGGGATTTCCCTTCAGGCTTGCGCACACCGTTCCGGCGATGCGCACACCGTACGCACGGGCGCACGGTGTGCGCAAGTCCTAATCCTGTACGCTGGATGCGATCGGTGTACGCAGGCAGTGTGTCGCCGGGCCGGGACCGCCGGGCCGGGAGGCCGCAGAAGGAGTGCCATGGCCGCGAAGTCGAACCCGATCCCCTCCGTGTGGGCGCGGCAGCAGCGCGAGCCCGACCAGCCCGCGCTGAGCAGGGCCGCGATCGTGCGCGAGGCGATGGCCGTCCTGGACGCCGAAGGGGTCGAGGCGCTCAGCATGCGCAAGCTCGGCGCCCGACTTAACGCCGGCGCCACCTCTCTCTACCGGCACGTCGCCACCAAGGACGAGCTGATGGAGCTCGCCGTGGACGAGGTCGCGGCCGAGATCCACGTGCCGGCGGCGGACAGCCCGGACTGGCGCGCCGCCGCCACCGAGGCCGCCCGGTCCTTCCGGGGCGCCTGCCTGCGCCACCCGTGGGTCGCCTCGGTGCTCGGCCAGGCGGGCCTCGCCTATCTGGGCCCCAACCTGATGTCCTTCTCGGAGCGGCTGGCCGCCCTGTTCACCGCCGCAGGCTTCCCCGAACCGTCCCGGGCGATCGACACCGTCCTCAGCTACGTCATCGGCATGAGCACCACCGAGGCGGCCTGGCTCACCACCGTCGCCCGCTCCGGCGAGAGCGAGCACGACTTCATCGCCCGGCTGATGCCCGCGGCCCAGCAGGCCGCGGCCGGCCTCGACCACCTCGGCCCCGCCTACACCGCCACCGACGTCGCCGACCCGGTCGCGATCCGCGACGCCAAGTTCGCGTACGGCCTGGAGGTCGTCCTCGACGGGCTGGCGATGCGCCTGCCGCACTGACGGCTCTGACCCGCTCTGACCCGCACCGACCCGCGCTACGACCCGGCACACCCGGCGTCAAGTGCGTGCTCAGCCGACACCGATCCGGTGTTTATCGGCGGCCCGCAGAGTGGTTGTCGGGCCGCGGGGCAGTCCCGCGGCCGGACCACACGGGGGGATCACGATGGGCACAGCACGCAGAATCGGAGCGGCCGCTCTCGCACTGGCCGCGGCAGGGGCACTGTCCGTGGGAGCGGCCGGCACGGCCTCGGCCGCCGAGCCGGTGAAGGGGACCGCCGCCGCGCCGGCCCTGGCCTCGGCCGCCCGCAGCGTGAACGTGACCTTCAACAACTGGACCGGCTGCACCCTCACCCGCGAGGAGTGGGGCCTCAGCCACGGCATCTGGACACAGGAGCCGCCCGTCCGGATCTACGACCAGGGCATCGGCACCTGGGCCTCGGAGTCGAACGGCTTCGCCACCGGCACCGAGGGCTACGCCCGGTTCTTCTCGGAGAACTGCGCGAACCCGGTGCTGAACGGCCGCCTGGTGCGGGTGCACTGGAACGACCCGTACGCCGGCTCCAACTCCTACGACTCCTCGGGGACGGACCTGAAGTTCTACGTCTCCCGCAGCGGCGGCTCGGGCAACAACGCGAGCGTCCAGTTCTCGGCCTGGGGCCGCTGACACGACCTCACCGCCGGGACGGGCACGGGAACACGGGGGGTGCCCGCCCCGGCGGTGAGCACATGGGGGACAGGGCGGGCCGGCCACGGGGGACGGCCCGGCCTGTCCTGTCCCGCCAGCCCTGTCCCGCCGGCCCTGGCCGGGGCCGGGCTGTCAGTCCTCCGGCAGGGTCTGTCGGGGCAGCGCCAGGGCCACGGTGTCGGCGAACTCCCGTACCGCGCTGGTGCGGGAGACCACCCGGCCGCCGTGCACCACCAGCCGGCTGTGCCCGCCGGCCAGTACCCCGGCCAGGCTGTCGCCGCGCACGGCCAGCAGTTCGGCGGGGAATCCCGCGTCCACCCGCACCGGCGGCAGGCCGAGCGCGATCCGTGCCTGGTTGGCCACCGCGTCGTACGCCTCCTCCGGGTCGAGCACCCCTGAGGACGCCAGCAGGAAGGCCGCCTCCAGCGGATCGGCCCGGCCGACCGGGGCCGCGAGGTCGCGCAGCGCCCCGCCGCCGGCCGCCAGCGGCACCCCTGCCTGCAGCAACTCCCGAACCACGGAAGGCTGCAGGCCGCCGGGCGGGCGTTCGCCGCCGGCGCAGCCGCCGGGCTGGGGCAGGCAGACCACCCGGACACCCGCGCCGGCCAGCACGGTGGCCGCGCCCGGGGCCAGCGCGTCGCAGGGCCCCACCGTCACCCGTGGCCGCAGTGGCGCCAACACGCCCACCATGCGCGCGAGTCGGCCCGGGTCGGCGCCCGAGCAGTGCAGGTCGACCGGACGGTCCGCCTCGCGGGCGGCCTCCAGCAGCACCTGCGCATAGCCCACCGGGTCGGGATCGAGCTCCGGGCGGCCGCCGACGGCGGCGGCTCCGAGCCGCAGCGCCTCGCGCAGCTGGGCCCGCCCGTCCGCGCCGGCCCGGCCGGTGAGCAGGCGGGGCATCGCCACCGCCTGGAGGTCGGCCAGTCCGCGCAGCGCCCGCGCGGCGGTGAGCACCGCCTCCAGCCGGCCGAGTCCGTGCACGTCACCGATCCGGACGTGGGTGCGCTGGGCGGTGGCGCCGTAGGCGAGTGCGGTGAGGGCGGCCTCGATGACCCGGCGGACGAGTTCGGGCGCGCCGTCCGGCGGCGGGCCGGGCAGCGCGGCGGAGAAGGCGGTGTCGTGGTGGGCGTGCGGCTCGGCGGGGGCGGGCAGCAGCAGGTACCCGGTGAGGTCGATCCGGGTGGTGGCGGCACCGGCCGCCGGACCGGCGGGCGGGTGTCCGGCAGTCGGGTGCCCGGCGGGCGGGTGCTGGCTGCCGAGGCCGCCCGGGGTGCCGACCGCCTGGATGCGGTCGCCGGCGATCCGGACGTCCACCGTCCGGCCGTCGCCGAGCCGGGCGCCGGTGAGCAGCAGGGCGGGCTCCCGGCCGGGCGCGCCGTCGGCGGCCGTGTCTGCCCCGGTCATCGGCGCTCCTTCGGATCGACTCGCCCGCGGCCCGTCGTCCGGCCGGGCCGCGGGGCACCGGGCGGGCGCGCCGCCACCGGGTGTCCGGGACGGCAGGGTCCTGCTGCTGGTCGAGCCTAGGACGCAGGCGTACGGCCGCCGCGGAGGCGGGGAAAGTCGTATCGGTCGGGCCGCCGGGATGCGCGCCGCCTCGAACGGCCGTACTGCCGCCGGGCTGCCGTGCGGCCCGCCCCACCTGGGATCTTCCGTGTCGGATACGGATTTCACCTCTGGCCCGGAACCGTGTAATCTCTTCCTCGTTCGCCCCTATAGCTCAGTCGGTAGAGCGTCTCCATGGTAAGGAGAAGGTCTGCGGTTCGATTCCGCATGGGGGCTCTGGTGAAAGACCCTCCGCTTCGGCGGGCGGCCGATCATCAAAGCGGTGTAGCTCAGTTGGTAGAGCAAGCGGCTCATAATCGCTGTGTCACCGGTTCAAGTCCGGTCACCGCTACCCCGCGTAGTCGATCGGGGGGTCATCCTCCCGATCGGCTACACTTGTCTGTGTTCTTATTCGTTGTCCCAGGAAGGCACTCCCGTGGCTGCCACCGACGTCCGCCCGAAGATCACGCTGGCCTGCGTGGAGTGCAAGGAGCGGAACTACATCACCAAGAAGAACCGGCGCAACGACCCGGACCGTCTTGAGATGAAGAAGCACTGCCCGCGTTGCAACGCCCACACGGCGCACCGCGAGACCCGCTGACTTTGCCTCGACTCCAGGCCGCTCCCCCTTGCGGGGCGCGGCCTGGAGTCATTTCTGCATGTCTGCATGACGGTTGATCAGAGGAGTTGCCCATGCCGCTCGACCCCTCCTTCATCGGGCGGACCTACCCGCCCACCGCGCCGTACGAGGTCGGCCGGGAGAAGATCCGCGAGTTCGCCGTCGCCGTCGGTGACGCCAATCCCGCGTACACCGACCCGGAGGCCGCCAAGGCGTTCGGCCACCCGGATGTCATCGCGCCGCCGACCTTTCCGTTCGTCATCACCTACTCCGCCGCCGCGCAGGTCGTCACCGACCCGGAGCTCGGCCTGGACTACAGCCGGGTGGTGCACGGCGATCAGAAGTTCGCGTACACCCGCCCGGTGCGGGCCGGCGACCGGCTGACCGTCACCGTGACCATCGACTCGATCAAGTCGCTGGCCGGCAATGACGTCCTGTCGGTCCGCGGCGAGGTGAACGACGAGTCCGGCGAGCACGTGGTGACGTCGGTCATGACACTGGTCGCGCGCGCGGCCGACGAGGCGGGGGAGTGAGCCCGATGGCGATCAGCTTCGACGAGGTCGAGGTCGGCACCGAGCTGCCGGCGCAGTCCTTCCCCGTGACGCGCGCCACGCTGGTGCAGTACGCGGGCGCCTCCGGTGACTTCAACCCGATCCACTGGAACGAGAAGTTCGCCCTGGAGGTCGGCCTGCCGGACGTCATCGCGCACGGCATGTTCACCATGGCCGAGGCGATCCGGGTGGTCACCGACTGGGTCGGGGACCCGGCCGCGGTGGTCGAGTACGGCGTGCGGTTCACCAAGCCGGTGCCGGTGCCGAACGACGGCGTCGGCGCGGTGATCGAGGTGTCCGGCAAGGTCGCCGCCCTGCTGGACGACCGCAGGGTGCGGGTCGACCTGCTGGCGACCAGCGGCGGCCAGAAGGTGCTCGGCATGTCGCGCGCCGTGGTGCAGCTGGGCTGACGTTGTCTTCGAGGGGCGGGCCTGCCGGGCGGCGGGTCCGCCCCTCGGCCTTTGCCGCCACGCCACGGGCGTTCGGGCTTCGGGCCGGGCCCCTCCGTCGGCGGCCTTCTGCGGTGCCGGTCCGCGGACACGGTGTCCTCGATCCCCCTCGGCGCGGTGGTCGGCGAGCGCCGCGGGGCCGGCCCGCGGCGCGCTGACGTGACCATAACCAGCGGGCCGAACGGGCGGCAAGGGGTCGTTGAAGTCTTGACCATGCCGGCCCCGGCGGCAGGCGGGGCGGCGGCCCGTCCCCCGGTCAGACGCGACAAGGCGCGTGCGTATTCGAAGCAGGCCTGGCGGTGCGTCAATTTTATTTTTCCGGTCGAGTTTCGGAAGGATATTCCGTCCGGTCAGTACATTTCTTCGGCGTTGCAGGCGCGTTGATTTACGCGGAGTTGGTTGCACGCTCGAATGCCACTCGCGTACGGTCCTGACCCGGGACGCGGCAAAACTGCCGTTGCGCCCGACGTCACCGCTCACCCACTGAACGATCGTCCGCCGTACCGGAGTTGTCGCAGGCCAGTGGCCTGCTGTCAGCCGGTTGCGGCCGGTCGCGCCATCGTGTGAAGAGCCCGAATCCCGTGTCTACCGTGCGCTGCGAGCGCGTGATTCCGGCTGCCTTCCCGCAGTCTCGGCTTTGCCGCCGATTTACCTGCGGGTGGTTCTCGGAAATGTTCCGACCGGACGAAATCACCGTACCTTGGGGAAGGACCGACCGTGCCTGTCGTGACCGCCGTTGAGGCCCAGCAGTGGCTGATCGAGAAGATCGCCCACCGGCTCGGAGTGCCGACGGACGAAGTTCCGCCGGAGCAGTACTTCGACGAGCTCGACCTCGACTCGACCGAGGCGCTCATCCTCGCCGGGGAGATGGAGAGCTGGCTCGGCTTCGAGCTCGGGACCACCACGCTCTGGTACCACCCGAGCATCAAGGACCTGGCCGAGTACATCGCGGAGGAGTCCGCCGCACGAGCCGGGGAGAGCCATGCGGCCTCGGCGTGACGCCGGCCCGGCCGTCGTCCACCGGCTGGCCGAGGCCGGCGGACGCGGCACGGTCCTCCTCGTCCACCCGGGCGCACTCGCGGCCGGCGTCCACCGCACCCTCGCCGAGGCACTGCCGCCCGGCACCGGACTGACCGTCCTCGACCTGTCGGGGCTTCCCGCCTACTGGGAGGCCGCACTCACCGGCGGCCGCGCCGACACCACCGTCGAGGAACTCGCCGACCGCATCGGCCAGGAGCTCGCCGCCCTCGACGACGGCGGGCCGCGGACCCTGGCCGGCTGGTCCTTCGGCGGCGTGGTGGCCCAGGCCCTGGTCGAGCGGATGCCGGCCGGACGGCGGCCCGACCGCCTCGTCCTGCTGGACAGCATCGCGCCCACCCCCGAGTACCAGCAGCCCGACGACGCGCTCGAACCCCCGCTGCTGCTCGGCTGGTTCGCGATGTACCTGGGCGCCAAACGCGGCCGCCCGGTCGACGTCGACGGGGAGCTGCTCGCCGGCGGCGGCACCGAGGACGGCCTGCGCCACGTCCTCGCGGCCGCCGCGGCCGGCGGCGCACTGCCCGCCGACACCCCGCCGGCAGGCCTGCGCAAGCTCTACGACACGTACGTGGACGGGCTGTTGCGCAACAACCGGCTCACCGCCCCGTACACCGCCCGACCCTCCACCGTGCCGCTCGTCCTGGTCACCGCCGAACGCAGCCTGCTGCCGGGGGACCGCACGCTCGGCTGGGGGCCGCTCGCCCCGCACGGCCTGGAGGTCCACCGCTGCCCCGGCGACCACTACACCATGCTCAGCAGGCCGGACGCCGCCGCCGTGATCGCGCGCCTGGTCCGCCCCGCCGCCCCAGTGCGGCGCGCACCCGCAACGAAGGTCTGACGCAGGCCCGTCCGTACGGGCCCGGCCGCCCACACGCCCCGGCCGGCGCCCGGCCCTCCGAGTCCGAGAGAGCCCTGCCGTGAACACCTCGAAGCCCACCAGCCCCCTGCCCGACGCGGAACTCGGCCGCCGGCTCGCGGACGAGCCGGTCGCCATCGTCGGCCTCTCCGCGCTCTTCCCCAAGTCCCGCGATCTGCGGGAGTTCTGGGGCAACGTGATGTCCGCCGCCGACTGCATCGAGGACGTGCCGAGCACCCACTGGGACGTCGCCGAGCACTACGACCCGGATCCCTCCGCGCCCGACAAGACGTACGCCAGACGCGGCGGCTTCATGCCCACCGTCCCGTTCAACCCGATGGAGTTCGGGCTGCCGCCCACCACCCTGGAGGTCACCGACGTCCTCCAGCTGCTCAGCCTCGTCGTCGCCCGTGACGTGCTGCGCGACGCCGGCGCCGACCGGCCCTGGTACCGCCCCGACCGCACCGGCGTCGTCCTCGGCGTCACCGGCGCCAACCAGCTCACCCAGCCGCTCTCCGCCCGGCTGCAGACCCCCGTGCTCAAGGAGGTCGTCCGCAGCTGCGGCCTCAGTGAGCGGGACGCCGAGGAGATCGCCGAGAAGTTCAAACTCGCCTTCGCCCCCTGGGAGGAGAACTCCTTCCCCGGCATGCTCGGCAACGTCGTCGCCGGCCGGATCGCCAACCGGCTCGACCTCGGCGGCACCAACATGACCATCGACGCCGCCTGTGCCAGCTCGCTCGCCGCCACCAAGGCCGCCGTCAGCGAACTGCTGGAGCACCGCGCCGACACGATGATCGCAGGCGGCTGCGACGCCGAGAACACGATCTTCATGTACCTCTGCTTCAGCAAGACCCCCGCCTTCTCCAAGGCCGGCCGGATCCGCCCCTTCGACAAGGACGCCGACGGCACCCTCATCGGCGAGGGCATCGGCATGTTCGCGCTGCGCCGGCTCGCCGACGCCGAACGCGACGGCAACGAGATCTACGCGGTCATCCGCGGCATCGGCTCCTCCAGCGACGGCCGCTTCAAGTCCATCTACGCCCCCCGCAAGGAGGGCCAGATGGTCGCCCTGCACCGCGCGTACGAGGACGCCCGCTGCACCCCCGACAGCGTCGAACTCTTCGAGGCGCACGGCACCGGCACCGCCGTCGGCGACGCCACCGAGCTCTCCGCCCTCGCCGCCGTCGTCTCCGACACCACCGAGGAACGGCAGTACGCCGCCGTCGGCAGCGTGAAGTCCCAGATCGGCCACACCAAGGCCGCCGCCGGCGCGGCCGGAATGATCAAGCTGGCGCTGGCCCTGCACCACAAGGTGCTGCCGCCCACCATCAACGTCGACGAACCCAACCCGGCCATCGACTTCGCCGCCGGCCCGTTCTACGTCAACACCGAGAGCCGGCCCTGGATCAAGGACCCGCGGCGCACCGACCGCCGCGCCGCCATCTCCTCCTTCGGCTTCGGCGGCACCAACTTCCACTTCGTGCTCCAGGAACACGGCGACGGCGACGACCTCAAGGTGATGTTCCCGGTCGCCGAGGTCCACCTCTGGCACGCCGCCGACCCGGCAGCCCTCGCCGCCCGGCTCGCCGACGGCGCCCCCGCCGCCCAGGGCCCCGCCCCCGCCGACCACGCCCGACTCGCCCTCGCCACCCGTGACGCCGCCGAACTCGCCGACCTGCGCGCCCTCGCCGCCGCCGAACTCCGCGCCAAGCCGGACGCCGCCGCATGGGCCCACCCCCGCGGCCTCTGGTACCGCAGCCGGGCCGCCGACCCCGGCAAGGTCGGAGCCCTCTTCGCCGGCCAGGGCAGCCAGTACGTCAACCCCGGCCACCGCGCCGTCCTCGCCCTGCCGCCGCTGCGCGCCGCCTTCGACCGCGCCAACCGCGAGTTCGACGGCGCCGAACTGCTCTCCCGGGTCGCCTTCCCGCCGCCCGCCTTCTCCGCCGCGGCCCGCACCGCCCAGGAGGAGGCGCTGCGCCGCACCGAGTACGCCCAGCCCGCGATCGGCGCACTCGCCGCCGGCCAGTACCGCTACCTGGGCGAACTCGGCTTCACCGCCGACGGGCACCTCGGCCACAGCTTCGGCGAGCTGACCGCGCTCTGGGCGGCCGGATCCCTCACCGACGACGCCTACTTCGCGCTCGCCCGGGCCCGCGGCGCCGCCATGGCCCCGCCCGCCGACCCGGACTTCGACGCCGGTGCGATGGCCGCCGTCAGCGCACCTGAGGACAAGGTCGCCGCCCTGCTCGCCGACCACCCCGAGCTGGTCGTGTGCAACCGCAACGCGGCCGACCAGATCGTCGTCGGCGGGCCGACCGCGGCCGTCGAGCGCCTGGTCGCCGCGGCCGGCGGGACCGGGCTGCGGATCTCCCGGCTGCCCGTCTCCGCCGCCTTCCACACCCCGTTCGTCGGCCACGCCGTCGAGGCCTTCCGCGCCGCCGTCGACCGGGTGGAGGTCCGCCCGCCGCTGCGGCCCGTCTACGCCAACACCCCCGGCGGCCGGTACGGCGACGACCTCGCGGGCAACGCGACGCTGCTCGCCGAACAGCTCCTCAACCCGGTGCACTTCGCCGACCGGGTCGAGGAGATGTACGCGGCCGGCTTCCGCACCTTCGTCGAGTTCGGCCCCAAGGGCGTGCTCACCCAGCTGGTCTCCCGCATCCTCGGCGACCGCCCGCACCACACCGTCCGGCTGGACGGCGGACCCGGCACCGACGCCGACCTCGCCCTCAAGCGGGCCGTCGCCCAACTCGCCGTCCTCGGGCTCCCGCTGGAGACCTCCGACCGCTACGTCGCGGCCCCGCCGGAGACCGTCGCAGGCAAGGGCATGACGGTGCCGCTGAACGGCATCAACCACGTCTCCGACGCCCGCAAGGCCGCCTACCGCGACGCGCTGGAGAACGGCTACCGGATCACACCGCCGACCGCGCCGGCACCCGCTCCTGCCGTGTCGGTGGCGGAGCCCGCCGTCCCGGCACCGGCGGCCGAGGCACCGCCCGCCCCCGTACCGCCGCCGGCCGCCCCGGCGCCCGCACCCGTCCCGCTCCAAGCGAGGACCGTCGTTCAGGAGAACGAACCCGTGGACCACGACCTCGCCGCCGCCGCGGCGTCCGACCGACTGCCCGAGCTGATCGCCGACCACCTCGCGCTCCACGACGACTACCTCAACGGCCAGCTGCAGAGCGCCCAGCGCCTCGCCGGGCTGCTGGAGAACGCGGCCGGACAGGGCAGGGTCGACGACGTGCTGGCCGGCGTCACCGCCGTCAAGGAGCACGGCCTGGCCATCGGCCGCACCCACCTGCGGGCCAACGAGATCCTCCGCGACCTCGCCGCCCTGGAACTCGCCGCCCCCGGCACACCCGACCGGCCCCAGGCACTCGCCCCGGCCCCGGCCGCCGCCCCGGCGCTGCCGCCGGTCGCCCCGGTCGCCGAGTTCGTCCCGGTGCAGGCGCAGCCGCTGCCCGCACCGGCCGAACTCCCGGCCGCCGCCGCCCCCGCCGTCCCGGCCCTGCCGCCGGCCCCCGCCCCGGCACCGGCGGCTCCTGCCGCGCCGGTGGCCGCCGTGAGCGGGGGGGAGGTGGCTGCTGCGCTGCTGGAGGTGGTGGCGCAGAAGACCGGTTACCCGGCGGAGATGCTCGAGTTGGGTATGGATGTGGAGGCGGATCTGGGGATCGACTCGATCAAGCGGGTCGAGATCCTGGGTGTCCTCTCCGAGCGGTTCCCGAGTGATGTCGCGGTCGGGCCCGAGCAGCTCGGTGAGCTGCGGACGCTGGGGCAGATCGTGGAGTTCATGGCGGGTGTGGCCGCCGCTCCTGCCGTCGCTCCTGGTGCAGCGCCGTCGTCCGGGTCGTCGTTCGGTGCGGGGGAGGTGGCTGCGGCGCTGCTGGAGGTGGTGGCGCAGAAGACCGGTTACCCGGCGGAGATGCTGGAACTGGGTATGGATGTGGAGGCGGATCTGGGGATCGACTCGATCAAGCGGGTCGAGATCCTGGGTGTCCTCTCCGAGCGCTTCCCGAGCGATGTCGCGGTAGGGCCCGAGCAGCTCGGTGAGCTGCGGACACTGGGCCAGATCGTCGACTTCATGACCGGCGCGGTCGGCGCTCCTGCCGCGCCGGTGGCCGCCGTGAGCGCGGGGGAGGTGGCTGCGGCGCTGCTGGAGGTGGTGGCGCAGAAGACCGGTTACCCGGCGGAGATGCTGGAACTGGGTATGGATGTGGAGGCGGATCTGGGGATCGACTCGATCAAGCGGGTCGAGATCCTGGGTGTCCTCTCCGAGCGCTTCCCGAGCGATGTCGCGGTCGGGCCGGAGCAGTTGGGTGAGCTGCGGACACTGGGCCAGATCGTCGACTTCATGACCGGCGCGGTCGGCGGCACCGCGGAGGCTGCCGCGGCTCCGGCCCCGGCGGAGGAGCCGGCCGCCACCGCCGCCCGACCGGAGCCGGCGGTGCCCGCCGGAGCGATAGGCCGGGCGCAGGCCGCGCTCGTCGAACTGCCCTCCCCGGACGTCCTGGTGGACGCCTACCCGCAGGGTTCCGCGGTGCTGCTGGTCGACGACGGCGGAGCGCTGGTGCCGCCGGTCGCCGAGCGGCTGCTGGCGCAGGGCCGGCCCGTCCGGGTCCTGCGGCTGCCGTCCGTCACCCGCCGGATCGACGGGGTCGAGGACCACGCGCTCTCCGGCTGGGGTCCGACCGAACTCGCCGAGCGCGCGGAGCAGTTGCTGGACCGGTCGGCCGCGCTGGCCGTGCTCTTCGACACCCGCCGGGACACCGAGTGGGCGGACGGCGTCCGGCGCCTCTCGCACGCGCTGCTGGTCGCCAAGCACCTGGTGGAGCCGCTGACCCGGGCCGCCTCCGCAGGCCGGGCCGGCTTCGTCACGGTGACCCGGCTGGACGGGGCCTTCGGCCTCACCGGGGTCACCGAGGACATCGTCCCCGCCGGCGGCTACGGCGGCCTGGTGAAGACGCTGGCCGTCGAGGCGCCCGAACTGTTCTGCCGGGCCGTCGACCTGGCACCTGGCGTCGCCGACCGTACGGCGGCCGAGCTGCTGCTCGCCGAGCTCGCCGACGCCTCCGCCGAGCCCGTCCAGGTGGGCCTGGACGGCCGCCGGAGGGTCGCCCTGACCCTCGGCGAGCGGCCCACCGGCCTCGCCGCCGAGCCGGGCTCCGCGTCCGCGGCCGAGGTCGGCCCCGAGGACCTGCTGGTGGTCACCGGCGGCGGACGCGGCATCACCGCCCGCTGCATCGTCGACCTGGCCCGCGTCCACCGTCCCGGCCTGCTGCTGCTCGGCCGGACGGCGCTCGGCGAGGAGCCGGCCTGGGCCGCCGGGGTGACCGGCACCGCCGAGCTGAAGGCGGCCGCCGTCGCCCACCTCAAGGCCGAGGGGGAGAAGCCCACCCCGAAGCGGGTGGAGCAGCTGTACCGGGCGGTGGTCGGCGAGCGGGAGGTCCGCGAGACCCTCGCCGAGCTGAGGGCCGCCGGGTCCGAGGCCGAGTACCTGGCCGTGGACATCACCGACGCCGCGGCGACCGCCGCCGCCCTCGCGCCGTACGCGGGCCGGGTGACCGGCCTGGTCCACGGGGCCGGCGTGCTGGCCGACCAGCTGATCGCCAACAAGCGGGCCTCCGAGGTCGAGCGGGTCTTCGCGCCGAAGCTCGGCGGGCTGCGCGCCGTGGTGGAGGCGCTGCCGGCCGACCGGCTGCGGCACGTGGTGCTCTTCTCCTCGGTGGCCGGGTTCTTCGGCAACCAGGGGCAGTCCGACTACGCGATGGCCAACGAGGTGCTGAACGCCTGGGCGAGCTCCTTCCGGCGGCGGCACCCCGCCGCCAGGGTCAGCTCGCTCAACTGGGGCGCCTGGGACAGTGGCATGGTCTCCCCGCAGATCAAGGCGGTCTTCCAGGAACGCGGCATCACGCTGATCCCGGTGGAGACCGGAACGGCCCTGTTCACCGGCCAGTTCGCGGCCGGGCGGGCCGAGGACACTGTCACGGTGCTCGGCCCGACCACCCCGCTGTCGGTGCGGGAGAGCGCCGCGCCGAGCGCCGCGCTGGTGCTGGAGCGCCCGGCGGCCGCGCTCGCCGCGGAGCCGATCGTCGCCGACCACGTCATCGGCGGGGTGCCGGTGCTGCCCGCGGCGCTGGCGCTCGGCTGGGCGGTCGGCGCGGTGGAGCGGCTCAGCGGCGGAACCGTCCGCCAGGTGCGGGACTTCGCGGTGCACAAGGGTGTCCTCTTCGACGAGACGCTGCCGGAGCGGCTGCAGCTGGCGGCCACCCCGGCGGGCGACCGGGCCAGCACCGAGGTGGTGATCCGCTCGGTCGCGGCGGACGGCACCGTCCGGCCGCACTACGCGGCGACCGTGGTGCTCGGCAACGACCCGGCCACCGAGCTCAACCACCCGACCCTGGCCGGGCTGCCGGCCGCGGGCGGCGGACGCGACGCCGGCGGCCTCTACACCGACGGCACGCTCTTCCACGGCGCCGCCCTGCAGGGCGTCCGCCGGGTGCTGGCCGAGGACGAGTCCCGGCTGGTCCTGGAGTGCGCGCTGCCCGAACCGCCCGCCGCCGGCGGGGCGTTCGCCGGACAGCTGTACCGGCCCGGCACCACCGACCTGCTGCTGCAGGCGGGCCTGGTCTGGATGCGGCTGTTCCGCGCCACCGCGAGCCTGCCGCTCTCGGTCGCCCGCGCCGAACTGCACCGGGCGCCGGCCGACGGCGAGACCTTCCTCGCGGTGGTCGAACCGGCCTCGGTGAACGGCACCTCGGCGAGCCTGACGGTCACCGCCGTCGGCCACGGCGGGCGGGTCCTCGCCCGGCTGAGCGGCGTCAGCCTCGTGTCGACCCCGCAGCTGGCCGCGAAGTTCGCCCGTAGCTGACGCACCCGACCCGGCAGGTCCGGCCGGCCGCGCCCCAGACGGCCGGCCGGACCGCCGCACGGACCGGAGGGACCACCGCTTCCATGAGCACCTACGCCATCGTCGGCCTGTCCTGCCTGTTCCCCGGCGCCGACACCCCGGACCGGTTCTGGCAGAACCTCGTCACCGGGACGGACAGCCGGGGCGAGGGCGGGCCGGAGGTCTTCGGACCGCCCGCCGACCCCCGCGACCTCGACCCGCAGCACCGCATCACCTGCACCCGCGGCGGCTTCGTCCGCGACTTCGCCTTCGACCCGACCGGCTACCGGATCGCCGCCGAGCGCCTGGCCGGCCTGGACCGGGTCTTCCACTGGTCGCTGCACACCGCCCGCGAGGCGCTGCGCACCGGCGGCCACCTGGACCGGCCCGAGCTGCTCGCCCGGACCGGCCTGGTGCTCGGCAACTACTCGTTCCCGACGCCCGGTTCGGCCGAACTCAGCCTGCCGCTTGTCGACCAGGCCGTCCGCACCGGGCTGCGCCGGGCCGGCCTCGACCTGCCGCCGTCCGCCGCCGCCCCGCTCCGCGACCCGGCCGACGCCCGGGTCAGCGGCGCCCCCGCGCGGATCGTCGGCGCCGCCCTCGGGCTCGGCGGCCCCCGGTACGCGCTGGACGCCGCCTGCTCCTCCGCGCTGTACGCGCTGAAGCTGGCCTGCGACCACCTCGCCACCGGCCAGGCCGACCTGGTGCTCGCCGGCGGTGTCTGCGCCCCCGACCCGACCCTGATCCACCTCTGCTTCTCCGACCTGCACGCCTACCCCGAGGACGGCTTCAGCCAGCCCTTCGACGCCCGCTCGGCGGGCATCCTCACCGGCCAGGGCGCCGGCATGGTCGCCGTCCGGCGGCTGGCCGACGCGCTGCGCGACGGCGACCGCATCCACGCCGTCATCGACGGCATCGGCCTGACCAACGACGGCGGCGGCCGCCACCTGCTGGTGCCCGACGAGGCCGGCCAGCACCGCGCCTACGAGCTGGCGTACCGGGCGGCCGGCGTCTCGCCCGCCGAGGTCGACTACCTGGAGTGCCACGCCACCGGCACCCCGATCGGCGACACCACCGAGGCCGCCTCGGTCGCCGGCTTCTTCGGCGCCCGCGGCGAACTGCCGCTGCTGGGCTCGGTGAAGGGCAACATCGGGCACCTGCTGACGGTCGCGGGCCTGAGCAGCCTGCTCAAGGTCGTGCTCGCCATGGAGCACGGCCAGCTGCCGCCCACCATCGGCGTCACCGAGCCCGTCCCCGGGCCGGACGGCACGGCCGCCGCTGCCCTGGTGCGCACCGGACGGGCGTGGCCCGCCGCCGCGGGCGCCCGCCACGCCGCCGTCTCCGCCTTCGGCTTCGGCGGCACCAACGCCCATGTGGTGCTCTCCGACGCCGTCCCGGCCCAGGCCGCCGACCGGCCGGCCACCGCCCTGCCCGCGCCCGAGATCGTGGGCCTCGGCGCCCACTTCGGCGCCTTCGACTCGGCGGCCGCCTTCGAGCGGGCCGTCCACGACGGACTGGACTCCTTCCGCCCGCTGCCCGAACGGCGCTGGCGCGGCCTGGAGGAGAGCACCGGGGGCGACCTCGCCGCGGCCGGTGTCGAACCCGGCACCCCGCCGGTCGGCGCCTTCGTGGACACCGTCGGCCTGGACCCGGTCGACCACCGCATCCCGCCCGCCGACCTGCGCAACTACAACCTGCAGCACGCCCTGATGTCCAAGGTCGCCGACGAGGCGCTCACCGACGCCGGCTACAGCCGGGCCCCCGCCCCCGGCGCCTCCGCGCCCGAGGCCCGCCGGATCGCGGTCGTCGTCGCCATGGAGATCGAGCCCTCCGCCCACCTGCACCTGGCCCGCCACCGGATCGGCGCCCAGCTGCGCGAACTGCTCGCCGGCACCGACCTGACGCCGGAGCAGCGCGAGAAGCTCACCGCGATCGCCCGCGACGGCGTGCACGAGCCGATCGTCGCCAACGAGGTGCTCAGCTACATCGGCAACATCATGGCCAGCAGGATCTCCTCGCTGTGGAACCTCACCGGCCCGTCCTTCACCGTCTCCGCCGAGGGTGCCGGCACCGCACAGGCCCTGGAGACGGCCAGGCTGCTGCTGCTCGACGAGACCGTGGAGGCCGTGCTGGTCGGCGCCGTCGACCTGGCAGGCTCGCCCGAGAACCTCGTCCGGCGCACCGCCGCCCACGGCGCCCCCGCCACCGGCCCCGGCCTCGCCTTCGGCGAGGGCACCGGCGGCTGGCGGATCGGCGAGGGCGCGGGCGCGGTCGTCCTCACCCGCCCCGGCGAGGGCCGCCGCCCCGCCTACGCCCGGCTCGACGCCGTCGCCGTCCGGCACGCCGAACCCGTCGACGGCCGGCTGCCCGACGCCGACGCCGGCGCGCTCACCGAGGCCGCGGCCCTGGCGCACCGGGCCGCCGGGATCACCGCCGCCGACATCGGCTACCTGGAGGCGCACGCGGCCGGCACCGCCGCCGAGGACGGGGCAGAACTCGCCGCCCTCGCCGCCGTCCACCCGGCCGGGAGCCCGGGCCCCGCGCTCGGCAGCGCCCGCGCCCAGATCGGCGACGCCCAGGGCGCCGCCGCGATGGCCGGCCTGCTGCGGGCCGTCCTCGCCGTCCACCACGGCTACCTGCCCGGCGTCCCGGGCTGGCAGCGGCCCGCCGCCGAACTCGCCGACCGGCTCGCCGCCACCGGCTGCCACCTCGCCGACACCTCCCGACCCTGGCTGCGCACCGAGCGGACCGGCCGGCGGCACGCCGCGGTCTCCTTCATCGCCGAGGGCGGTGCCCACGGCCACCTGGTGGTCTCCGCCGCGGCGACCAGCGGCGCCGTCGAGGAACGGGCCTGGCAGCGGGCCGGCGGCCCCGTCCTGCTCGCCCTCGGCGCGGACGACCCGGCCGGGATGCTGGCCGCCGTCGAGCGCCACCGCGGCCTGCTCGCCGACGGCGCCGACCCGTACGCGCTCGCCCGGGCCGCCGCCGACGTCCTGCCCGCCGGCACCCCGCGGGTCGTGCTGGTCGGCCGGGACACCGACGAGCTGGGGCGGCAACTCGCCCTGGCCGCCCGGGACCTGCCCGGCGCGTGGCAGCGCGGCGAGGAGTGGGCGACCCCGGCCGGCAGCTGCTTCACCCCGCGGCCGATCGGCCCGGACGGCAAGGTGGCGCTGGTCTACCCCGGCGCCGTCAACACCTACCCGGGGCTGGGCCGGGACCTCTTCCGGGCCTTCCCCGGCCTGCTGGAGCGCTTCGAGTCCGAGGTGGAGCGGCCGGACGAGACCTTCCGCGCCGCCCGGCTGCACCCGCGCACCCAGACCACCCCCGGCCGCCGCGAACTGATGGCACTGGAAGCCGAGTTGGGCGACGATCTGCCGTTCATGCTGGCCACCGGCACCACCTTCGCCATCCTCTACACCGACCTGGTGCGGGACCTGCTGGGCGTCCGCGCGGACGGCGCCTTCGGCTACAGCCTCGGCGAGTCCAGCATGCTGTTCGCCACCGGCGGCTGGCAGCGCGGCGCCCGCCGCGACGACCGGATCGGCGCCACGCCGATCTTCCGGCACCGGCTGAACGGGCGGCGCACCGCCGTCCGCGAGCAGTGGGGCCTCGCCGACTCCGTCCCGGACGCCGAGGTCTGGGCCGGGCACGTGCTGCTCGCCGACGCCGAACGCGTCCGGGCCGCCCTCACCCGCTACGACCGGGTCTACCTCACCCACGTCAACACCCCCGGAGAGCTGGTGATCGCCGGCGATCCGGCCCAGTGCCGGGCGCTGATCGAGGAGTTGGGCTGCCCGGCCGCCCGGTCCCCGGTCAACGGCGTGATGCACTGCCCGGTCGTCGACCCCGAGATCGACGGCCTCGCCGAACTCAACGACCACCCGATGGGCTCCGCCGGCGGCCTGGAACTGCTCAGCGCCTACGACTACGGGCCCGTCCCCGACCTCGACCGGGCCGAGACCGCCCGCCGGATCGCCCGGACACTGCGCTCCACCATCGACTTCCCGCGCCTGGTCCGGGCGGCGTACGACCGGGGCTTCCGCTACTTCGTCGAGGTCGGCCCGGGCGCCACCTGCACCCGCTGGGTGCGCGACACGCTCGGCGACACCCCGCACGTCGCGGTGTCGGTGGACCGGCGCGGCGTGCCGACCGCCCGCACCGTCGCCCAACTGGCCGCCCGGCTCGTCGCGCACGGCGTACCGCTGGACCTCGCCGGACTTCTCGGGCCCGCCCCGGCCGTCCCCGCCCGGCGGCGGGTGCTCTTCCCGGTCGGCGGCGGCGCGTCCGTCCCCGCCCGGGTCGCCGCCGCGGCCGCCGAACTGCTCGCCGCACCCGCGGCCGACCGCGCACCCGGCCACGCGGCGGAGACCGCACCGGAGCCCGTCCTGGCCGCGGTCGCGGCCGCCGGCGCCGCGACCGCCCGTGCCGCCGTTCCCGCCGTCCGCCCCGGCCCGGCAGCGGGCGGCGGCGACCCCCACCGCCCGCTGCCGGCCGGCCCGTCCGGACCGTTCCCCTTCTCCCCGGAGGAGCAGATGCCCGCCGATCCGACCCTCGCCGACCCCGAGGTCATCGCCTTCGACGGCGAGCCGATCTCCTTCCTGCCGTGGAGCGAGCCGACCGCCGACACCCCGACCGCCGACGCACCGGCCACTCTGCCCGCCGAACCTGCTGCGCCCGCCGTGCCCGGCCGTCCGCGGAGCACCGCGGCCCCGGCCGCCGGGGCGGGCCAGTACGGCGCCCAGGACCTGGTCCGCGAACTGCGCGAACAGCTCATGGCAACCCACTCGGTGGTGATGGAGACCCAGCGCGTCCTGCAGGACAGCACCCTGGCCCGCACCGAGGCACTGCTCGCCGCCCCGCCCGCGGACACCGCGGCGCTGCCGGCGCCCGAGCCGCAGGCCATCGAGGTCGCGCCCCGGCTCGAACTCCCGCCGGCGCCCGAGCCGACGGCACCCGTCCTGGAGCCGACCGCACTGCAACCCGCCGCGGTGGCCCCGGCGAAGGAGCCCGGCGTGATCTGGGACGAGGCCGATCTGCTGGCATTCGCCACCGGCCGGATCGCCGACGTCTTCGGACCCTCCTTCGCCGAGATCGACGGCTACGCCAAGCGCGTCCGGCTGCCCGCACCGCCGTACCACTTCGTCACCCGGGTCACCGAGCTGCGCGCCGAGACCGGCGTGTACAAGCCGTCCTTCATCCGCACCGAGTACGACGTGCCGAAGGACGCCTGGTACACCGTCGACGACGGTGTGCCGCCGGCGGTCGCCATCGAGGCCGGCCAGTGCGACCTGCTGCTGATCAGCTACCTCGGCATCGACTTCCGCAACAAGGGCGAGCGGGTCTACCGGCTGCTCGACTCCACCCTGGTCTTCCACGGCGACCTGCCGCGGGCCGGGCAGACCCTGCGCTACGACATCTCGATCAACCGGTTCGTCACCCAGGGCGACACCACGCTCTTCTTCTTCAGCTACCTCTGCTACGCCGACGGCGAGCTCATCCTCGAACTCAAGGACGCCTCCGCCGGGTTCTTCAGCAAGGCCGAACTCGACACCCCGCTCGGCGTGGTCGTCACCGCCAAGGAGAAGGCCGCCCGCGCCGCCCTCACCAGGACCTGGTTCAAGCCGCTCGCCGGGACGGAGCGGAACCACCTCACCGCCGCCGACCTCGAACTGCTCGCCCAGGGCCGGCCCGGCGAGGTCTTCGGCCCCGAACACGCCCAGGACGAGGGCCTCAACCCCGCCCTGCGCCTCCCCGACGCCCGGCTGCGGATGATCGACGACCTGCGGATCGACCGCACCGGCGGCCCGCGCGGCCTCGGCGCCCTCACCGCGACCAAGCGACTGCAGCCCGACGCCTGGTACTTCGAGTGCCACTTCCCCGACGACCCGGTGCTGGCCGGCTCGATGGTCGCCGAGGGCGCCGTCCAGGCCCTGCAGGCCTACCTGCTGCACCAGGGCATGCACCTCGTCCTGCCGGACGCCCGCTTCCAGACCATCATCGGTCTGCAGACCGAGGTGCAGGTCCGCGGCCAGATCACCCCCGAGCACCGGGAGATCCGCTACGAGATCGAGGTCATGGAGCTGACCCTGCTCCCACGGCCCTCGGTGATCGCCGACATCCTGGTGTACCTGGGCGACAAGCCGGTCATCCGGATGCGCAACTTCGGCATCCAGATCCGGGAGAAGGAGGGCACCCCGTACCGCCCGGAGACCGGTGGCGTCCCCGTCTTCCTCGGCCGCCGCAACCGCTCCGGCGAACCCGCGATGATCAACGAGCTGCACCTGGCACACGCCGCCAAGGGCGACCTCGGCACCGCCATGGGCCCCGAGTTCGACGTCTACCGGAACGGTCGCGCGCCCTACATCCCCAACGGGGACTTCCAGTTCGTCGACCGGATCATGCAGCTCAAGGGCGTCCGCGGCGACCTCGGCCCCGGCTCCGAGATGGTCACCGAGTACGACTCCCCGGCCGACGCCTGGTACTACACGCAGAACGCGCACCCCCACATGCCGAACTGCGTCTACATGGAGACCTCGCTGCAGGCCGCCATCCTGCTCGGCTACTACCTCGGCGCCACCCTCAAACGGCCGGACACCGAGTACGCCATCCGCAACCTGGACGGGCGGGCCACCCTGGTCAAGGACCTCGACCTGCGCGGGAAGACCGTCCGGCACCGCTCCAAGCTGCTGATGACCAGCGCCGTCCAGGGCGCCGTGCTGCAGAACTTCAGCTACGAACTCTCCGCCGACGGCGAGGTGTTCTACACCGGCGAGTCCCTCTTCGGGTACTTCAGCGACGCCGCGCTCGCCAACCAGGCCGGTCTGGACGCCGGACAGTACGCCGCCCCCTGGATCGAGCAGGAGAAGCCCGCCGCCGAACGCGTCCACCGGATCGAACTCCCCGACGACGCACCCGCGTTCACCGACCCGGCAGGCGGCCGGCTGCACCTGCCCGGCGGCCACTTCCACCTCGTCGACCGGGTCGACCTGGTCCGCGACGGCGGCCGGTACGGCCGCGGCTACGTGCACGGCCACCGCGCGGTGCGCCCCGACGAGTGGTACTTCGACTGCCACTTCCACCGCGACCCCGTGATGCCCGGATCGCTCGGCGTCGAGGCCGTCCTGCAGGCCCTGCGGCTGTACGTACTGGAGGAGGGCATCGCCGAGGGCATCGAGCGGCCGCACTTCGCCCTCGCCACCGACATCGAACTCGGCTGGAAGTACCGCGGCCAGATCCTCCGCCACGACGAGGAACTCCGCTTCGACGTGCACATCCGCGAGGTGCGCCGCGAGGACGGCCGGCTCCTGGTGGTCGCCGACGCCGACCTGTGGAAGCCCGGCCTGCGGATCTACGAGCTCACCGGCGTGGCCGTCGAGGTCCGGTCCCAGCAGGCCACCCCCTGACCCCGCCCCGCCCGAGGAGACGGAACCCACCATGAACCACCCCCAGACCCCACTGCTCTGGCAGGGCGAGCAGTACCCGAGCACCGACCCGGCCGGGATCTACCAGGCCCTCGCCGACCTGGAACACCCCTGCTTCGTCGTGCGCACCCCGCAGGGCATCGGCGCCGCCGCCGGCGGCCGCGCCGTGCCCTCCGGGGGCCGCGCCGGCGGCCTGCCGCTGCTCGCCGCCGCCGCGCCGCTGCCCCCACAGCGCCTCGGCTCGGCCGCCTTCCTCGCCGCGCACGGCGTCCGGCAGCCGTACCTGGCCGGGGCGATGGCCGGCGGCATCGCCTCCGCCGACCTGGTGATCGCCCTCGCCCGGCAGGGCTTCCTCGGGTCCTTCGGCGCCGCCGGCCTGCTGCCGGAGAGCATCGAGAAGGCGCTCGCCCGGTTCGCCGCCGAGATCCCCGGCCTGCCGTACGCCGTCAACCTGATCCACAGCCCCAGCGAGGAACGGCTGGAGCGGGAGGCCGTCGAGCTGTTCCTGCGGCACGGCGTGCGCTGCGTCGAGGCCTCCGCCTTCATGGCGCTCAGCCCGCACATCGTCCGCTACCGGCTGGCCGGGCTGCGCCGCGGCCCGGACGGCCGGCCGGTCGCCGACCACCGGGTGATCGCCAAGATCTCCCGCACCGAGACCGCCGAGCGCTTCATGCGCCCGGCCCCGGCCGCCGCCGTCAGCGCGCTGCTGGAGCAGGGCCTGATCACCGCGCTCCAGGCCGACCTGGCCAAGTACGTGCCGATGGCCGACGACATCACCGTCGAGGCCGACTCCGGCGGCCACACCGACCGGCGGCCGCTGCCCGCCCTGCTGCCCAGCATCCTGCGGCTGCGGGACGCCGTGCAGCGCGAACACCGCTACCCGGCGCCCGTCCGGGTCGGCGCGGCCGGCGGGCTCGGTACGCCGGCCGCGGTGGCCGCCGCCTTCGCGATGGGCGCCGCGTACGTCGTCACCGGCTCGGTCAACCAGTCCTGCGTCGAGTCCGGGGCGTCCAAGGCCACCAGGGCGCTGCTCGCCGAGGCCGGCATCGCCGACTGCGAGATGGCACCCGCCGCCGACATGTTCGAACTCGGCGTCGAGCTCCAGGTGCTGAAGAAGGGCACGCTCTTCCCGATGCGCGCCAAGAAGCTCTACGAGCTCTACCAGGCGTACGACGGACTGGAGTCGCTGCCCGAGGCCGAGCGCGCCCGCCTGGAGGCCCAGGTCTTCCGCCGCCCGCTCGCCGACGTCTGGCAGGAGTGCGTCGGCTACTTCGAACGCCGCGACCCCGAGCAGCTGGCCCGCGCCGCCGGCAACCCCAAGCGCCGGATGGCCCTGGTCTTCCGTTGGTACCTCGGGATGTCCTCCCGCTGGGCCGTCACCGGCGACCCCGACCGAACCCTCGACTACCAGATCTGGTGCGGCCCGGCGATGGGCAGCTTCAACGACTGGGTGACCGCCAGCTACCTCAAGGCCCCCGGCAACCGGCGGGTCGCCGAGGTCGCCCACCACCTGATGCGCGGCGCCGCCTTCCACACCCGGATCGCCCAGCTGCGCACCGCCGGCGTGCACATCCCGGCTGCCGCAGCCGACTACCGGCCGGTGCCGCTGGAGTCCGCGGTCACCACCCTGGAGGGCGCCAGATGACCGGCCCGCTCGACGGACTCGGCTCCGCCGCCGCACGGCTGGAGCAGGTGCTCGGCCCCGCCGAGGACCCGGCCAACCCGAACGGCTTCGCCGCCGCCGTCCGCCGCGACGAGGCGGGGGCCTACCCCGAGGAGCTGGCCGCCGCCCTGCGCGCCGCCGGCTTCCACCTCGACTACCTGCCCGCCGACTGGGGCGGCACCTTCAGCTCCTTCGACCGCAGCCTGCTGCTCGTCCGCGCGGCCGCCCGGCGCGACCTCAACGCCATGCCGGCCACCATGTTCTCCATCACCGCCGCCACCTGCGTCCTGCTGCACGGCTCACCCGCCCAGCAGCAGGAGGTCGCCGAACTCCTGCGCGGCGGCGGCGCGGTGGCCTTCGCCCTGTCCGAGGCCGGGCACGGCAGCGACCTGCTCGCCAACACCGCCCGCCTCGAACGCGACCCGGACGGGCCGGGACTGCGGCTCACCGGCGAGAAGTGGATGGTCGGCCTCGGGCAGCGCTGCGAGGCCGCCTACGTGGTCGCCCGCACCGGCGAGCGCGGCCCCGGCGCCTTCACCGCCGTCCTGCTCGACCTCGCCGCCGCCGGGCCGGAGCTCGACCGCGGCCCGGCCGTGCCCACCGGCGGCATGCGCGGCATCGACTTCGCCCACCTGCGGTTCGACGGACTCCCCGTCGCCGGAGGCCGCGTCGTCGGCCGGCCCGGCGAGGCCCTGGAGGCCGCCGTCAAGGCCCAGCAGGTGGTCCGGCTGATGTCCACCGCCGGCAGCCTCGGCTGCGCCGACACCGCCCTGCGGCTCACCCTCGGATTCGCCGCGGACCGCCGCACCGGCCGCAGTCGGCTCCTCGACACCCCCTACCAGCGGCGCGAGTCGGCGATCGCCGCGGCCGCGCTGCTCGCCGCCGACGCGGTCGCGCTGAGCGCCGCCCGCGGCATCCACCTCGCCCCCGAACAGTTCAGCGTCTGGGGGTGCGCCGCCAAGCACGTGGTCGCCGAGGCCGTCGAGGACGCGATCGCCCGCTGCGGCGCCACCCTCGCCACCCGCTCGGTGCTGCGCACCGAAGGACCCGGCGGCGGCATCTTCCAGAAACTCCAGCGGGACGCCGCCCTCGTCCGGGTCGTCGACACCAGCACCCTCGCCAACCTGCGCTCCTTCACCGGCCAACTGCCCGCCCTCGCGCAGGCGCCCGCCGGCCCGCCCGAGGACGCCGCGACCGTCTTCGCCCTGGACGAGCCGCTGCCGCCCTACGACCCGGCCCGGCTCGACCTCAACGCCCGCGGCCGCGACCTGCCCACCGGCACCCTGGCCGCGATCGCCGGACCGGCCGCCGCGGCCCTCGCCGAGACCGGCTCCCCGGCGGCGGCCGTCCTCGCCGGACGGCTGCACGACGCCCTGCGGGCCCTGCCCAAGGAGACCGAGCAGGCCGGCACCGGACTCGGCCTCGTCGACCTCGCCGAACGCTTCGCCTGGCTGCACTCCGCCGCCTGCTGCCTCCAGCTCTGGTGGGCGAGCCGCCACCTGCCGCTGTACGGGCAGCCGCCCGGCTCGGCCGGCTGGGTCGGCGCCTGCCTCGCCTACCTGCTGGCCCGCGCCGACGGCACCGACCCGCGCCGCGGCGCCGAGCCGCTCGCGCCCGCCCTCGACACCGTGCTCGCCCTGCACGGGGAGCACCGGATGTTCTCGGCCGTCCCCGTCCCGCTGGCCTGACGAGCCCCTGCACCCACACGACCGGAGGAGACCGGTGCCGAAGCCGGAACTCGACAAGCTCGCCGCCGAGCTGGAGGCCCACCTGGGCGATCCGCACGACCCGGCGAGCCGCATGCCGTACCAGCGGATCCTCGACCACGACGAGCGCGAGGAGTACCCCTACCCCTTCGTCAACCTGCTGCAGCGCTGGGGCGTCCACGAGTACAACATCCCCGCCGCCCAGGGCGGCCGCGCCGGCGACGTGGAGACCGGCTTCAACCTGCTGCGCCTCATCGCCCGCCGCGACCCCACCACCGCCACCGCCCTGATCATCACCAGCCTGGCCTTCCTGCCCGCCTGGATCGCCGGCACCGACGAGCAGAAGCAGTACCTGGTCGACGCCATGAAGCAGGGCAGCCGCTACGCCTGGGGCCTGTCCGAGCGCAACCACGGCAGCGACGTGCTCGGCAACGAGATGCGCGCCGAGAAGGTGGACGGCGGCTACCTGCTCACCGGCGAGAAGTGGCTGATCGGCAACGCCCGCATCGCCGACGGCCTCACCGTCTTCGCCCGCACCAAGGAGTCCGGCGGCCCCGCCGGGTACTCGATCCTGCTGCTGGAGAAGCGCCGCACCCCGGCCGGCTCCGTCGAGGAACTGCCCAACGAGCGGCTGCACGGCCTGCGCGCCATCGACATGAGCGGCATCCGGACGGACGGGGTCTTCGTCCCCGACTCCGCCCGGCTCGGCGCGGAGGGCGCCGGCCTGGAGATCGCCCTGCAGACCTCGCAGGTCGCCCGCACCCTGATCGGCTCCATCGCGCTCTCCGCCGTGGACACCGCGCTGCGGGGCACCCTCGACTTCACCGAGCACCGGGTGATCTTCGGCCGCACGGTGACCGACATCCCGTACTCCCGGCGGCAGTTGGCCGAGTGCTTCGCCGACCTGATGGTCGCCGACGCGGTCAGCCTCGGCGCCGTCCGCAGCCTGCAGCTCGTCCCGGAGCAGGCCAGCGTCTGGTCGTCCGTCGCCAAGTACCTGGTGCCGACCATGCTGGAACGCACCATGTCCCAGCTCAACGTGGTGCTGGGCGCCCGTTTCTACCTCCGCGCCGAGCCGCACTTCGGCATCCACCAGAAGATGCTCCGCGACCTGCTGGTGGCCAACTTCGCCGACGGCAACACCGTGGTCAACCTCAAGAACCTCGCCCTGCAGCTGGACGGACTGCTCGCCGCCGCCGTCGAGCCGCCCGCCGGCGCCGTCACCGAGGCCGAGGAGCACGTCCGCACCCTCTACGGCATGGACCGGCCACTGCCGCTCTACCGCCCCTGGGACCAGGAGCTGTTCAGCCGCGGCAAGGACGACGCCCTGCTCGCCGCGCCCGCCTCGCTGGCCGCCCTGCGCCGCCTCGCCGCCGACGCCGGGGGCGAGGAGCGCGACCGCCTGGAGCGCGCCGCCGGCACCGCCGCCGAACTCCTCGGCCGCGCCCCCGCCTTGCGCGAACGCAGCCGCAGCCTGAAGGCCCGACTCGGCCGCGACTACGGCCAGTCCGCCGAACTCTTCGACCTCGCCAAGGAGTACTGCTTGCTGCACGCCGTCGCCGCCTGCGTGCACACCCACATCCACTCCGCCGACGCCCTGGAGGACCCGCTGCCCAGCGGCGCCCTGCTGCTGCTCCAGCTGGAGCGGCTGCGCCGGCACTGGTACCCGCACGAGGCGGTCACCGACGCCGCCGACGTGGACGAGGTGACGGCCGTGCTGCGCCGCCTCCACCGCGGCAACCGGCTGTTCTCGCACTGGCAGTTCCGGCTGGCCGAGCGCACCGCGCCCGTCCCCGGCACGCAGTGATCCACACGATTCCGGCCACCCCGATCACCCCCGACACCGCACCGGAAGGAGCGGCCCGTGCCACGGAACCCGGGCGCCCGAGCGCTCTGCCCGTCCTGCCACCGCGGCGGCCGACCGGACCGCCTCGACCCCGACCTCAAGGTCTGCCCTCCGTGCCGGGAGCGGCTGCGCTGGGAGATGTCCGAATGGCTCAAGCAGCTCGTCGGCATGGGCGTCCTCGGCACCGTCCCGGAGCCCCCGGCGCACCGCGGCCGGAGGCGTGATGCCCGCGCGTGACGGCCACCTCTGGCTGCTCCCGGAGACCGCCGCCGACGCCTTCGCCGACCGGCACGGTGGAGCGGCGCTGCTCGGCCCCGAGGAGCGGGCGCAGCTGGCCCGGCTGCGCGGCGAGGGCGCCCGGCGGCGCTTCCTCGGCGGCCGGGTGCTCGCCCGGTACGCGCTGAGCGCCCGCTCCGGCCGCCCGCTCGGCGGCTGGCGGGTGCGCACCGGTCCGGACGGCCGCCCGGAGCCCGAACCGGCCGCCGGCGGCCTGCGGTTCAACCTCTCGCACACCGACGGCATGGTCGCCTGCCTGGTGACGGCCGGCCGCAGCTGCGGGGTGGACGTGGAGCCCGCCGCGGCCGGCGCGGACGCCGTCCGCCACCTGCCCCGCTGGTTCGCCCCCGCCGAGCGGGCCGCCGTGGACGGCGCCCCCGCGGCCGAGCGGCCGGCCCGGGTCGCCGCCTACTGGGTGCTCAAGGAGGCGTACCTCAAGGCGGTCGGCACCGGGCTGCGCCGGGAGCTCGGCGGCTTCTCCTTCACCCCGCCGGCCGAGCGGCCGATCCGGCTCACCGACCCGGCCGCGACGGCCGCCGAGAACGCCGGCTGGCACTTCGAACTGATCCACCCCGCACCGGGATTCGTCCTCGCCGCCGCCGTGCAGGACGGCCGGGGCGGCCGCATCCACCGCACCCTGATCGCCCCCTGACCAGCTAAGGACCCCTCATGTCTGCAACCGCCAAGCCCCGGGTCGCGGTCGTCGGCGCCGGCGTGGCCGGCCTGTCCGCCGCGTACCGGCTCCGCGAGCACGCCGAGATCACCCTCTTCGAGCAGGACGGCCGCCCCGGCGGGCACGCCAACACCGTCGAGGTCGAGGACGACGGGCGGGTGCTCGGCATCGACACCGCCTTCGTCGTCTTCAACAAGCCCAGCTACCCCAACCTCAGCCGGTTCTTCGACGAGCTGGGGGTCGCCACCCGCCGGCACGAGGGCGGCTTCAACTTCTTCGACCTGGACAGCGGACTCCAGTACGGCACCGCCGAGATGGCGCTGCCCGAGGAGGAGGTGCTGGCCCGCTACCCGGTGGAGTTCCGCACCATCTGGCGCGAGGCGCGCCGCTTCCACCAGGAGGGCCGCAAGGACTTCCTGCGCAAGCGCACCGACCTGCCGCTGGGGGAGTACCTCGACCGCGGCGGCTACAGCGCCGAGTTCCGGTACGGCTACGTCATCCTGCTGTGCACCGCCGTCTGGTCGGTGCCCGCGGAGCTGATCTGGGAGATGCCGGCCACCACGGTGATCGCCTTCTTCATGGCGCACGACGAGGGCGGCCTGGGCGGGCAGCGGGTCGACTGGCAGACGGTGGAGGGCGGTTCGATCCGCTACGTGCGCGCGGCGCTGGCCGCGATCGACCCCAAGCTGCGGCTCGGCGAGCGGGTCCTCGCGGTCACCGAGCAGCCGGACGGGGTCACCGTCACCACCGCCTCCGGCGCAGAGCGCTTCGACCACGCGGTGGTCGCCGCCCACGGCGACCAGGCCCGTGAACTCCTCACCGAGCCGAGCGCGGTGCAGCGCGAGACGCTGGCGAAAGTCCGCTACAACTCCTCCGTCGCGGTGCTGCACACCGACCCCTCGGTGATGCCCGCCGACCGCTCCCGCTGGGACAACTGGAACTACGGCAAGGTCGCCGTGGACGGCGAGGTCCGCCCGTACGTCGCCTACTTCATGAACCGGCTGCACGGCTTCGACTCGGCGCAGGACTACTTCGTCACCCTGGACTGCCCGCTGCCGGTGCGGGAGGAGTCGGTGATCCGCGAACTGCACTACGAGCACCCGGTGATCGACCTGGACCTGCGCACCCTGCAGAAGACCATCTACCGGGTGAACGAGGGCACCCGGATCAAGCTCGCCGGCTCGTACTTCCACTCCAAGCAGCTGCACTGGGACCAGATCGGCTCGCACGAGGCGGCGTTCTCCTCCGGCCTGGAGGCGGCGGAGCAGCTGCTGCGGGAGCTCGGCCGCTGACGCCCCGGCGCCACTCCCGGAAAAAGCTGGCATTGGAAAGCGCCACTCTCTATAGTGGATAGCGCAAGGTTCCACTATCGGTTTCGGCGGACCTCCGTGCGGGGGTTCGCCGAACGGCGGCCGAGGAAGGCTGACCCCATGCCTACGCTCCCCTGGACCACCCCCAACCCTGCTCGGCCGCAGACCCGGGCCCTGGTCATGGCCTCCCGCCTGGAGGTCCGCTCGCTCGCCGACGTCCCGCGCTTCTTCTGGAAGTCGCTGGCCGCCTGGCGGCAGGTCCGCACCGCGCCCGGCGCCCTCGGGGCCTCGCTCATCGCCCAGCCGCTCAAGCGCACCTTCTGGACCCTCTCCGCCTGGGAGACCAGGGAGGCGCTCTACACCTACGCCAAGGCCGAGCCGCACTACTCGATCATGACCTCGCTGCGCCCGACCATGGCCGACTCCACCTTCACCTTCTGGGAGGTGCCGGTGGAGGAGCTCCCGATCACCTGGCCCGACGCCAAGCGCCGGCTCGCCGAGCAGCAGCAGGCCGACGCCGCCGCGAGCTGACCCGACCGGCCGGCCGGCCCCCGGGGAGTGCGGTACCGAGCGCTCCCCGGCGGGCCGCCCGCGCACGCCCCGCCGCAGCCCCCGCCCCGGTCCTCCGCCCCGCGGGCCCCCTCGCACCACGACCGAAGGAGATAGCTGCCATGTCCTCGACTGGATTGGCGTCCGTCCCGGCCGGGGACCACCCCGGCGGCGGCCGCACCGTTCCGCTCTGGCTGTCGATCGTCGCCTGCAGCGTGCCGATGTTCATGGTCGCGCTCGACAACCTGGTGGTCTCCACCGCTCTGCACACCCTGGCCGTCGACCTCAAGGCCGACACCCGCGACCTCCAGTGGTTCGTCAACGCCTACGTGCTCAGCTTCTCCTGCCTGCTGCTGATCGGCGCCGCGCTCGGCGACCGCTTCGGCCGCCGGAAGATCTTCGTCCTCGGCATCACGATCTTCACGCTCGCCTCGATCGCCTGCGGCCTCGCCGACACCAGCGCCGAACTCATCACCGCCCGCACCGTCCAGGGCTTCGGCGCCGCGGCCGTCATGCCGCTCTCGCTCACCCTGCTCTCGCACGCCGTCCCCGAGCGGCTGCGCAGCCTCGCCCTCGGCCTGTGGGGCGCGGTCAGCGGCCTCGCCATCGCGCTCGGCCCGGTGGTCGGCGGCGCCGTCGTCGACGGCCTCGCCTGGGAGTGGATCTTCTGGATCAACGTGCCGGTCGGCCTGATCGCCGTGCCGCTCGTGCTCAAGGTGCTCAAGGAGAGCCGCGGCGAGCGCGCCGCCCTCGACCTGGCCGGCATGCTCCTCGCCTCGGCCGGCCTGCTCGCCCTCGTCTGGGCCATCGTCAACGGCAGCGAGGACGGCTGGGCCTCCGCACGCATCCTCGGCGCCTTCGCCGCCGCCGTCGTCCTGCTGGCCGCCTTCGTGCTCTGGGAGCGCCGGGTCGAGCACCCCCTGCTCCCGCTCGGCTTCTACCGGATCCGCGCCTTCACCCTGACCAACATCGTCTCGGCCTCGATGTACTTCGGTGTCTTCGGCTCGATCTTCTTCCTCTCCCAGTACCTGCAGGTCGCGCCCTACCGCACCCCGCTGCACGCCGGCGTGCTCACGCTGGCCTGGACGCTGATGCCGATGTTCATCGCGCCGGTGGCCGGTGCCCTCACCGACAAGGTGGGCGGCGGACGGCTGATGGCGCTCGGCCTCTTCCTGCAGGCCGCCGGCCTCGCCTGGATCAACCTGGCCGCGACCGACGACACCCCTTACTCCCGGCTGGTCGGCGCCATGCTGCTGGCCGGCGCCGGCATGGGCTTCGCGATCGCCCCGACCGCGGCCGTGGTGCTCGGCGCGGTCGGCCCCGAGCACCGCGGCAAGGCCTCCGGCGCCAACACCACCGTCCGCGAGATCGGCGGCGCGCTCGGCATCGCCGTGCTCAGCACCGTCTTCCTGGAGTACGGCGGTCCGGCGAACGCCCAGGAGTTCGTCAAGGGCCTGCACCCGGCGGTCTGGGTCGGCGTCGCGGTCGTGGTGTTCGGCGGTGTCTGCGCCCTGTTCATCCCGCGCCCGCCCCGCCCGGCCGTGCAGCCCCTGGAGACCGTCCCCGAGGACGAGCCCGCGCCGGCCAGCGCCTGACCGGCCCCACACGCGCCGAAGGCCCCCGGGAGCTCCCGGGGGCCTTCGGCACCGGTCCGCGCGGTCCGCGCAGTCGGTCGACGGTCAGCCGCGGTCGGCCCCGGGCGCCTCGAAGGCGCGGTGCGAGGCGTCCGCCTGCGCCAGCCGGCGCATCGCCCCGATCAGCGCGTCGCCGAGGACGGTGCCGAGCACCGCCCCCTCCACCTTGCTGTCCAGACCCTCGCGCCGGCCGATCAGTGCCAGCTCCGCGACGGAGAGCCGCTCGGCGGCGACCGCGTAGTCGTCGAAGATGTCCAGCAGGTCGTCCTGGCCGAGGTCGCGGAAGGTCACCACCAGCTGGGCCAGCGCCTGCCGGGCCGGATTGCCCGGCTTCACCTGCCAGCCGTGCCGCTCCACCAGCTCCGTGACCAGCTTCTCCGCGCTCTCCCAGGCCTCCGGGTCGGCCGCGGTCACCGAGGGGGTGACGGCGGCCGAGGCGACGCCCAGCACCGCGTGCAGGCTGTTGCCGGGCTCGTCGATCGCCTGAAGCACGTCCCGGGTGGCGGCCACCGGGAGCTTGCCGACGTCGACCATCGCCCGCACCAGCTTCAGCCGGTGCACATGGGCCTCGCCGTACTGCGCCTGGTTGGGGCTGGTGAGCTCGCCACCGGGCAGCAGGCCCTCCCGCAGGTAGTACTTGATGGTCGGGACCGGCACCCCGGTCCGGCGGCTCAGCTCTCCGATGCGCATGGCGTCCCGTCTGTTGGAGGTCGGGGCGGTCCGTCCGGGCGGGTCGCGGACCAATATGGATAGCATACGTCTCCACTATCAGTGTCCGCCCGGGAAGCGCGGGCACCGGCACCGGCACGGCGGCCGTCCCGTATACCGTGGTGGGCGTGCAGGTACTCCAGAACGCCCCGCTCGCCCCGCTGACCACGCTCCGGCTCGGCGGTCCCGCCCGCCGGCTCGTCACGGCCACCACCGACGAGGACGTCGTCGCGGCCGTCCGCGAGGCCGATGCGGCCGGCGAGCCGCTGCTCGTCCTCGGCGGCGGCTCCAACCTGGTGATCGGCGACGCGGGCTTCGAAGGCACCGTGCTGCGGGTCGCCACCCGGGGCTTCGACCTGGACGGCACCCGCCTGGAGCTCGCCGCCGGCGAGGTCTGGACCGAGGTCGTCGCCCGTACCGTCGAGGCCGGCCTGGCCGGTATCGAGTTCCTGTCCGGCATCCCCGGCTCGGCCGGCGCCACCCCGGTGCAGAACGTCGGCGCCTACGGCCAGGAGGTCGCCGAGACCGTCACCGAGGTCGTCGCCTACGACCGGCGGGCCGGCGAGACGGTCGTCCTCACCAACGAGGAGTGCGGCTTCTCCTACCGGCACAGCCGCTTCAAGGCCGACCCGGCCCGCTACGTCGTCCTGCGGGTGCGCTTCGCCCTGGAGGACGCCGCCGGGCAGTCCTCCCCGGTCAAGTACGCCGAGGTCGCCCGGACCCTGGGCGTCGCGGCGGGGGAGCGGGTCGACCTCGTCACCGCCGCCGACACCGTGCTCAAGCTGCGGGCCGGCAAGGGCATGGTGCTGGACGCCGAGGACCACGACACCTGGTCGGCCGGCTCCTTCTTCACCAACCCGGTGCTCACCGCCGAGCAGTACGCGGCCTTCACCGCCCGGCTCGACGGCCTGGCCGCCCCCGCCTACCCCGCCCCGGACGGCTGCACCAAGACCTCCGCCGCCTGGCTGATCGACAAGGCCGGCTTCACCAAGGGCTACGGCACCGGCCCGGCCACCCTCTCCACCAAGCACACCCTGGCCCTCACCAACCGCGGCTCGGCCACCACCGCGGACCTACTGGCGCTGGCCCGCGAGGTCCGCGACGGCGTCCGCGCCGCCTTCGGCGTGGAGCTGGTGAACGAGCCGGTGATGATCGGCGTCGCCCTCTAGCCCGGACGGGCCCGGCGGGGTGGCCAGCCAGCCGTCGATGTCGGCCAGCAGCTCCTTGCGGACGGACTCCGGCGCCACCGAGCCGCGCACCGACTGCCGGGCCAGCTCGGCGAGTTCGGCGTCGTTGAAGCCGTGCACCTCGCGCACGAGGTCGTACTGGGCGGCCAGCCGCGAGCCGAAGAGCAGCGGGTCGTCCGCGCCCAGGGCCATCGGCACCCCCGCCTCGAAGAGGGTGCGCAGCGGCACGTCCTCGGCCCGCTCGTAGACGCCCAGCGACACGTTGGAGGAGGGGCACACCTCGCAGGTGACCCCGCGCGCGGCGAGGCGCTCCAGCAGCCGGCCGTCCTCGGCGGAGCGCACCCCGTGCCCGATCCGGCCGGCGCCCAGGTCGTCCAGGCAGTCGCGGACGGACTCCGGGCCGGCCAGCTCGCCGCCGTGCGGCGCCGCCAGCAGCCCGCCGTTGCGGGCGATCTCGAAGGCACGGTCGAAGTCCCGGGCGAGGCCGCGCCGCTCGTCGTTGGAGAGGCCGAAGCCGACCACGCCGCTGTCGGTGTAGCGGACGGCCAGCCGGGCCAGGGTGCGCGCGTCCATCGGGGACTTCATCCGGTTGGCGGCGACCACCACCCGCATGCCCACCCCGGTGGCCGCGGAGGCCTCCCGCACCGCGTCCAGGATCAGCTCCAGGGCGGGGATCAGCCCGCCCAGCCGCGGCGCGTACGAGGTCGGGTCGACCTGGATCTCCAGCCAGCGGGAGCCGTCCCGCCGCTCGTCCTCCGCGGTCTCCCGGACCAGCCGGCGGATGTCGGACTCGTCGCGCAGCACCGAGCGGGCGGTGTCGTACAGCCGCTGGAAGCGGAACCAGCCACGCTCGTCGGTCGCCCGCAGTCGCGGCGGCTCGCCCGAGCTCAGCGCCTCCGGCAGCCGCACCCCGTGCTTGTCCGCCAGCTCCAGCAGCGTGGCCGGGCGCATCGACCCGGTGAAGTGCAGGTGGAGGTGGGCCTTGGGCAGGGCGGTGACGTCACGCGGGGCAGAAAGGCGATCCATCCACCGATCCTGCCGTATTCCGGAGGCGAACGGGAACCGCCCCCTGAACATCGCTCGAAAGAATGAGTTTCAACGAGGTGTCAGGGGGCGGTGCCGCACGGAGCATGCGGTCGGGCGTGCGTCAGGCGCGGGCCTCGGCCAGCAGCCGCTGGATCCGGGTCACGCCCTCGACCAGGTCGGCGTCGCCGAGCGCGTACGAGAGCCGCAGGTAGCCGGGGGTGCCGAAGGCCTCGCCGGGGACGACCGCGACCTCGGCCTCGTCCAGGACCAGCGCGGCGAGCTCGGCGGAGCTCGCCGGCCGCTTGCCGCGGATCTCCTTGCCCAGCAGCCCCTTCACCGACGGGTACACGTAGAACGCGCCCTCGGGCTCGGGGCAGAGCACGCCGTCGATCTCGTTGAGCATCTTCACGATGGTGCGGCGGCGGCGGTCGAAGGCGGTCTTCATCTCGTCCACGGCCGACAGGTCGCCGGAGACGGCGGCCAGCGCGGCCACCTGCGCCACGTTGGAGACGTTGGAGGTGGCGTGCGACTGCAGGTTGGTGGCGGCCTTCACGACGTCCTGCGGGCCGATCAGCCAGCCCACCCGCCAGCCGGTCATCGCGTAGGTCTTGGCCACGCCGTTGACGACGATGCACTTGTCGCGCAGCTCGGGCAGCAGGGCCGGCAGCGAGGTGAACTCGGCGCGCCCGTAGACCAGGTGCTCGTAGATCTCGTCGGTGAGCACCCACAGGCCGTGCTCCAGCGCCCAGCGGCCGATCGCCTCGGCCTCCTCGCGGGTGTACACCGCGCCGGTCGGGTTGGACGGCGAGACGAACAGCACCACCTTGGTGTTCTCGGTGCGGGCCGCCTCCAGCTGCTCGACCGAGACCTTGTAGCCGGTGGTCTCGTCGGTGACGACCTCGACCGCCACGCCGCCCGCGAGCTGGATCGACTCCGGGTAGGTGGTCCAGTACGGGGCCGGCACGACGACCTCGTCGCCCGGGTCGAGGATCGCGGCGAAGGCCTCGTAGATGGCCTGCTTGCCGCCGTTGGTGACGAGCACCTGGGAGGCGTCCACCTCGTACCCGGAGTCGCGCAGCGTCTTGGCGGCGATCGCGGCCCTGAGCTCGGGCAGGCCTCCGGCCGGGGTGTAGCGGTGGTTCTTCGGGTCCTGGCAGGCGGCGACGGCGGCGTCGACTATGTAGCCCGGGGTCGGGAAGTCGGGCTCGCCCGCGCCGAAGCCGATGACGGGGCGGCCGGCCGCCTTGAGGGCCTTGGCCTTGGCGTCCACGGCGAGGGTGGCGGACTCCGCGATGGCGCCGATCCGGGCGGACACCCGGCGGTCGGCAGGACGGACGTTGGCGGGGGTGGAAGCGCTCATGCCTGCATCGTCGCAGAGTGCGCACCGCCCGGGCAGGACGGTTCCAGCATGCGTACCGGCCGTCCCACGATGTGTCCTCGACTGTGTCGTCGCAGGCCCGCCGACAGGGGCCGTCGGGGAACCGCCGGGAAATGAGGTTCGACCAAACGCTTCGGAACCCGTATGCTCGACCACCGATGGGCCCCGCGGACCGCAACGCCGATGCGTACACCACGCACCGATCCGAATGCGGTAGGTTGGGGTCCACTCCGGGGCCGCGAGGCACCGTAGGGCACTAGCTCAATTGGTAGAGCACCGGTCTCCAAAACCGGCGGTTGGGGGTTCGAGTCCCTCGTGCCCTGCTGCTTTTTTCGTACCGAGCCCGTTCGCTCCACAGAGCGAGCGGGCTTGATGCGGAGAGGGCCCCGTCAGCAATGCACTTCGCCGGATCGGCGCGCCCACACCGGGTGCGCTCTCGGCAGGACCCGGATTCAGGTGAGGACGAGTGACGGAGACCACGGGCTCCACCGCAACGCCTGAGAGCGGCAACCCCGAGGGTGCCGACGGCGCTGCCGCCACGACTGACGGCGACGACAAGGCGCTCTCCCGCCGCGACCGCAAGCGCGCCCGCAAGGCACAGGGCGGCGACCGGAAGTCGGGCAAGCGGGCCAAGAAGGGCCTCTTCGCACGCATCGCGGTCTTCTACCGGCAGATCATCGCCGAGCTCCGCAAGGTCGTCTGGCCGAGCCGTGGCGAGCTGATCCAGTACACCACCGTGGTCGTCGTCTTCGTCGTCACGATCATGCTCCTGGTCTACGGCCTGGACACCGCCTTCGCCAAGCTCAGCCTGCTCGTCTTCGGCTGACCCGCGACCGCCCGGCGCGGCTTTCCTCCGCGGACGCCACCGGCCCGAGCGGCCGGTGCGCGCCCTGTCAGGACACCGCCCGACCCGTCCGCCGCAACCCCCGCCGCACCCCCGCCCCGCTCCGGGACGGGAGACCGGCTCGGGCTTTCGGCGCCGACCGGGCGGGCCAGCTACCGTTGACTCGGTACTGTTGAGGTATCCGTTACACATCCCAGGAAAGAAGCAGCGCCCGTGTCTGAGTCCCCCCTGTACGACGCCGACGAGACCGTCCGCGACGCGGATGTCGCGGCGGAGGCCGCCGACGCCGAGGCTGCGGAGCAGATCCTCGACGCCGTGGACGCCGACGAGGACGAGGTCGAGGCTGCGGACGAGGTGGAGGCGGGCGAGCCGGCCGAGGCCGCCGCGCTGCACGAGGTCTCCGACGCCGAGGTCTCCGACACCGAGGCCGCCGCCGACACCGAGGCCGCCGCCGAGGAGGAGTTCGCCGCCGAGGCGGAGGAGAGCGACCCGGTCGCCGAGTTCCGCGAGAAGCTCCGCATCGCGCCGGGCGAGTGGTACGTGATCCACACCTACGCCGGCTACGAGAACCGCGTGAAGCAGAACCTGGAGCAGCGCTCCGTCTCGCTGAACGTCGAGGACCGCATCTTCGAGTCGGCCGTGCCGCAGGAAGAGGTCGTCCAGATCAAGAACGGCGACCGCAAGACCATCCGTCAGAACAAGCTCCCCGGCTACGTCCTGGTCCGCATGGAGCTGGACGCCGAGTCCTGGGGCGTCGTCCGCAACACCCCGGGTGTCACCGGCTTCGTCGGCAACGCCTACGACCCGTACCCGCTGACGCTGGACGAGGTCGTCAAGATGCTCGCGCCGGACGTCGAGCGCGCCGCGGCCAAGGAGGCCGGCAAGGCCTCGCCGATCCGCCCGGTCGAGGTCCAGGTGCTCGACTTCGAGGTCGGCGACTCGGTCACCGTCACCGACGGCCCGTTCGCGACCCTGCAGGCGACCATCAACGAGATCAACCCGGACTCGAAGAAGGTCAAGGGCCTCGTCGAGATCTTCGGCCGCGAGACCCCGGTCGAGCTGTCGTTCGACCAGATCCAGAAGAACTGACACCGCACGTCGGCGGGGGGGGGGGGGGGGGCCGGCCCCCCCCCCCCCCCCCCACGCCGTTTTGGTCCCGGGCACCCTCAGCGGTTAGCCTGGTCCGATGTGTGTGTTGGCGGCCGGGTGTCGCCCCGGCTGATGCACGCACCAGCAATCGCCTCTCGGAAGGACCCGGAGAGAAATGCCTCCCAAGAAGAAGAAGGTCACGGGGCTCATCAAGCTCCAGATCAACGCCGGTGCGGCCAACCCGGCCCCGCCGGTCGGCCCCGCGCTGGGCCAGCACGGCGTCAACATCATGGAGTTCTGCAAGGCCTACAACGCTGCGACCGAGTCGCAGCGCGGCATGATCGTGCCGGTGGAGATCACGGTCTACGAGGACCGCTCCTTCACCTTCATCACGAAGACGCCGCCGGCCGCGCGCCTCATCCTGAAGGCCGCCGGCATCGACAAGGGCTCCAGCGAGCCGCACAAGACCAAGGTCGCCAAGCTCACCGGCGCCCAGGTCCGCGAGATCGCCACCGTGAAGCTCCCCGACCTGAACGCCAACGACCTGGACGCCGCGGCGAAGATCATCGCCGGCACCGCCCGGTCGATGGGCATCACCGTCGAGGGCTGATCAGCCCCGTCGTTCCCCGTGGTAGGGCCGAGCGCGGCCCGTTCCCCCACGAACTCCCTCACTTTCAGGAGACGCAGTGAAGCGCAGCAAGGCTCTCAAGGCCGCGGACGCCAAGGTCGACCGCAGCCGCATCTACGCCCCGCTCGAGGCCGTCCGCCTCGCCCGCGAGACGTCCACCACCAAGTTCGACGCGACCGTCGAGATCGCCATGCGCCTGGGTGTCGACCCGCGCAAGGCCGACCAGATGGTCCGCAGCACCGTGATCCTCCCGCACGGCACCGGTAAGACCGCTCGGGTCCTGGTCTTCGCGACCGGTGACCGTGCCGAGGCCGCGCGTGCTGCCGGCGCCGACATCGTCGGCTCCGACGAGCTCATCGACGAGGTCGCCAAGGGTCGTCTGGACTTCGACGCCGTCGTCGCCACCCCGGACCTCATGGGCAAGGTCGGCCGCCTCGGCCGCGTGCTCGGCCCCCGTGGCCTGATGCCGAACCCGAAGACCGGCACCGTCACCCCCGACGTCGTCAAGGCCGTGAACGACATCAAGGGCGGCAAGATCGAGTTCCGCGTCGACAAGCACTCGAACCTGCACCTGATCATCGGTAAGGCCTCCTTCACCGACGAGCAGCTGGTCGAGAACTACGGCGCCGCGCTCGAGGAGGTCCTCCGGGCCAAGCCGGCCGCCGCCAAGGGCCGCTACATCAAGAAGATCGCGTTCTCGACCACCATGGGCCCCGGCATCCAGGTGGACCCGAACCGCACCCGCAACCTCCTCGTCGAGGAGGACCCGGCCGCCGTCTGAGCCACCGTGCTCCGATAGCAGCCGCGTCCTGGGCGCACCGCGCAGTCCGCAACCGACGGGCCCGCACCCCTCTTACCGGGGGTGCGGGCCCGTCGGCCGTTCGCGGCCCCGGCCGCGGCGCCTTCCAGGGGCGGCCGGACGGCCCGGCGGCGGGCATGGCAGGGTAAAGGCCAGCGAACGGCGGAACGGGACGCAGGAGGGGAGACGGGGATGGCGGCACGCAGGCTGCGCCGGACGGCGGCCGCCGCGGCACTGACCGCGGTGCTGACCGCGTGCGGCAGCGGCTCCGGCGGCGCCCCGACGGCCTCGCCGAGCGCCTCCGCGGCCCCGACCGCGCTGGCCACCCCGACCGACCGCTCCCCGCACGGCGTGCTGCTCTCCGCCCAGCTGGCGATGCACAGCGCCCGGCGGGCCCGCTTCAGCGGCAACCTCGGCTCGGACACGGTCGCCGGCCTGCTGTTCTGGGCGCCCAAGACGGTGCTCCAGCTCAAGCGGCCCGGCACCACCGAGGAGGTCGTCGTGCTGGACACCACCGCCTACCGCGGCGGGGACGCCGCCACCGCCGCCCGGCTCGGCGGCCGGCACTGGGAGAAGTTCACCGGCGCGGTCGGCACCGACGGCCAGCGGGCCGTGCCGTACGCCGACACCGTCGACCGGCTGAACCCGGTGGTGGCGCTGACCGCCGCCGCGGCCGCCGCCGCGCCGGAGCGCCTCGGCGAGGAGGAGATCGACGACACCGCCGTCGAGCACTACCGGGTGACCACCACGGTCGCGGACTACGCCGACGCCCAGGCCCAGCTCCCGCCCGCCCGGCGGGCCACCCTGCGCGCCGCGCTCGGCGACGGCGGGGTGATCACCCTCGACCTGTGGCTGAACGACCGCGACCAGCCCGTCCAACTGCAGCGCACCGGCTCCGGAGCGGCCGAGCGGGTCTCGGACACCCTGCGCTTCGAGGAGTTCGCCGGCCCGCTCTCGGTGCAGGCGCCGGCCGAGTCCGACACCGCCGACGCGGGCGGCCGGAGCCTTCCGCCGCTGTAGCGTGCCGCGGCCGCTGCCCGAATTTGGTCGATGCGCCGGGTGTCCAGTACGGTGGTGGCTGCCGAAGACCGCTGGTTGTCGTCCTGCTTCCTCTGGAGGTAAGGCGGCCGAAGGATCTGCGATTCGTCGCAGGCAGCCCGCGCAGGAGTGTTTGGAGCTTGGACTTCCGCCCACCGTGATTCGTCGCGATGGACGTCGAGGTCTTTCAGAGCCCCGTGCGCCTGCGCACCGGGGCTCTCATCGTTTTTGCTGAGGTTTCCTTCCAGCCGGTGTGTCGAGGCGTTGAATGGTCGACTGCTCCAAGGTCGGCCCGACTTCGACATCACGGAAGGAGGCGTACGCCTATGGCAAGGCCCGACAAGGCTGCTGCCGTCGCCGAGATCACGGACAAGTTCCGTGGCTCCTCCGCGGCGCTGCTGACCGAGTACCGCGGTCTCACGGTGAAGCAGGTCAAGACCCTGCGTCGCTCGCTGGGTGAGAACGCCGAGTACGCCGTGGTGAAGAACACGCTGACCAAGATCGCGGCCAATGAGGCCGGGATCTCCGAGCTGGACGACCTGTTCGCTGGTCCGACGGCTGTCGCCTTCGTCACCGGTGACCCGGTGGAGTCGGCGAAGGCTCTGCGTGACTTCGCCAAGGAGAACCCCGCTCTCATCATCAAGGGCGGTGTCCTTGACGGCAAGGCGCTGTCCGCCGATGAGATCAAGAAGCTCGCGGACCTCGAGTCCCGCGAGGTGCTGCTCGCCAAGCTCGCGGGTGCCCTGAAGGCCAAGCCCTCCCAGGCTGCCGCGGTCTTCCAGGCCCTGCCGTCGAAGCTCGTCCGCACTGTGGACGCGCTCCGCGACAAGGTCGAGCAGGGCGGTGCCGGTACGCCGGCTCCCGCCGAGGACGCGGAGTAATCACTCCCGCCCTCTAGCGGGCCCGTAGTACGCCCGCCATCCCGTACATCCGGCACCACCTGCCGATTTAGTGGAAGGACGCCACATCATGGCGAAGCTGACCCAGGACGAGCTGCTCGCGCAGTTCGAGGAGATGACCCTCATCGAGCTCTCCGAGTTCGTGAAGGCGTTCGAGGACAAGTTCGACGTCACCGCTGCCGCCCCGGTCGCCGTGGCCGCCGTTGCCGGCGGTGTCGGTGGCGCCGAGGCCGCTGTCGAGGAGCAGGACGAGTTCGACGTCATCCTCGACGGCGCGGGCGACAAGAAGATCCAGGTCATCAAGGAGGTGCGCGCCCTGACCTCCCTCGGCCTGAAGGAGGCCAAGGACCTCGTCGACACCGCCGGTGCCAAGGTTCTCGAGAAGGTCAACAAGGAGGCCGCCGAGAAGGCCAAGGCCCAGCTCGAGGGCGCGGGCGCCAAGGTCACCGTCAAGTGACTTTCCGCCCCCTCTGAGGGGGCAGGAGGCCGGGCCGGCCACCCACACGGGTGGCCGGCCCGGCCTTTTCGCATTCCTGCACAGAGCCCGCCCGCTGTGCCCTCGGCCACTGTCGGTGGCGGCCGGTAGGGTGATCACTGTCGTCGCGGGCGCTCCTCACCACGGGATCTGTAACGCTCCCGGGGCGGCGGACGATGAGGCAGGCGAGGTCCGCACTCCGGTGGGGGCCTTGACGAACGGCAGCGGGCGCGCGATTCTCAAGGCGCGCGCCGTGCTCGGCACGTCCGCCCCGGTTGGAGCGGCTCCGGATGCATATTCGGTGGCCCCAGCGGGAAGTGACTCCGAGTAGAGGTGCGGTGGCCCGGGAGTGCCCGGGCCGTCGGTTGTACGAGGGCAGGGCACCCCCTGCGGCACGGCTCCCCGGCGGGGGCCGGGGCGCACGGGATGCGACCGGAGGGAGTGTCCGATTCGGTCTCCGAATCAGGGCTTGTCAACAGTGTCGCCTTTGGCTACACTGTCCCTTTGCGCTGCCTGTTAGCTGCTCCGTGACTCGTCGCCCGGAGTCTGCGCTGCCCTGAAGGGGTCTGGCTCCGCCTCCGTGAACCGGCTCCGACCTGGGGATTCGTCCTCCTGGTCGGCGGTGGTCCCCGGTGGTGGCACCGGTCTCGTCATGGCCCGGCCGGTACGCGCGTAGTGAGCTCCGAGCCCTCGGAAGGACCCCCCTCTTGGCCGCGCCGCGCAACGCCTCGAACAATTCCGCCGCATCCACCGCCCCGCTCCGCGTTTCGTTCGCGAAGATCAAGGAGCCCCTCGAGGTCCCGAACCTCCTGGCCCTGCAGACCGAGAGCTTTGACTGGCTGCTCGGCAATGCGGCCTGGAAGTCCCGGGTCGAGGAGGCGCTGGACAACGGTCAGGACGTCCCCACCAAGTCCGGTCTGGAGGAGATCTTCGAGGAGATCTCGCCGATCGAGGACTTCAGTGGGTCGATGTCCCTGACCTTCCGCGACCACCGTTTCGAGCCGCCGAAGAACTCCATTGACGAGTGCAAGGACCGCGACTTCACCTACGCGGCCCCGCTCTTCGTCACCGCCGAATTCACCAACAACGAGACCGGCGAGATCAAGTCCCAGACGGTCTTCATGGGCGACTTCCCGCTCATGACCCACAAGGGCACGTTCGTGATCAACGGCACCGAGCGCGTCGTCGTGTCGCAGCTGGTCCGTTCCCCGGGCGTCTACTTCGACTCCACCCTGGACAAGGTGTCCGACAAGGACATCTTCTCCGCCAAGATCATCCCCTCCCGCGGTGCCTGGCTGGAGATGGAGATCGACAAGCGCGACATGGTCGGTGTCCGTATCGACCGTAAGCGCAAGCAGTCGGTCACCGTGCTGCTGAAGGCCCTCGGCTGGACCAACGAGATGATTCTCGAGGAGTTCGGCCAGTACGAGTCGATGCGCGCCACCCTGGAGAAGGACCACACCCAGGGCCAGGACGACGCGCTGCTCGACATCTACCGCAAGCTGCGTCCGGGCGAGCCGCCGACGCGTGAGGCCGCGCAGACGCTGCTCGAGAACCTCTACTTCAACCCGAAGCGCTACGACCTGGCCAAGGTCGGCCGCTACAAGGTCAACCGCAAGCTCGGCAACGGCGAGTCCCTGGACTCCGGCGTGCTCACCGAGCCGGACATCATCAACACCATCAAGTACCTGGTGAAGCTGCACGCCGGCGAGTCCGACTGGCGTGACGACGAGGGCCGCGACATCGTCATCGAGGTCGACGACATCGACCACTTCGGCAACCGGCGCCTGCGCAACGTCGGCGAGCTCATCCAGAACCAGGTCCGTACGGGTCTGGCCCGTATGGAGCGCGTCGTGCGCGAGCGCATGACCACCCAGGACGTCGAGGCGATCACGCCGCAGACCCTGATCAACATCCGGCCGGTCGTCGCCTCCATCAAGGAGTTCTTCGGCACCAGCCAGCTGTCGCAGTTCATGGACCAGACGAACCCGCTGTCGGGCCTGACCCACAAGCGTCGTCTGTCCGCGCTCGGCCCCGGTGGTCTGTCCCGCGAGCGGGCCGGCTTCGAGGTCCGTGACGTGCACCCCTCGCACTACGGCCGCATGTGTCCGATCGAGACGCCGGAAGGCCCGAACATCGGTCTGATCGGCTCGCTCGCCTCGTACGGCCGGGTCAACGCGTTCGGCTTCATCGAGACGCCGTACCGCAAGGTCGTCGACGGTGTGGTCACCGAGCAGGTGGACTACCTCACCGCCGACGAGGAGGACCGTTACGTCATCGCCCAGGCGAACGCCCCGCTGACGAACGACCTGCACTTCGCGGAGCCCCGCGTCCTGGTCCGCCGCCGTGGCGGCGAGATCGACTACATCCCGGGCACCGAGATCGACTACATGGACGTCTCGCCGCGCCAGATGGTGTCGGTCGCGACCGCCATGATCCCCTTCCTCGAGCACGACGACGCCAACCGCGCGCTGATGGGCTCGAACATGATGCGCCAGGCGGTGCCGCTGCTGAAGAGCGAGGCCCCGCTGGTCGGCACCGGCATGGAGTACCGCTGCGCCGTCGACGCCGCGGACGTCATCACCGCCGAGAAGGCCGGTGTGGTGCAGGAGGTCTCGGCCGACTACATCACCGTGGCCAACGACGACGGCACGTACACCACGTACCGCGCCGCCAAGTTCACCCGCTCCAACCAGGGCACCGCCTTCAACCAGAAGGTGCTCGTGGACGAGGGCGCCCGCGTCGAGGCCGGCCAGGTGCTGGCCGACGGCCCGTGCACCGACGAGGGCGAGATGGCCCTCGGCAAGAACCTCCTCGTGGCGTTCATGTCCTGGGAGGGTCACAACTACGAGGACGCGATCATCCTGTCGCAGCGCCTCGTGCAGGACGACGTCCTCTCCTCGATCCACATCGAGGAGCACGAGGTCGACGCCCGTGACACCAAGCTGGGCCCCGAGGAGATCACCCGGGACATCCCGAACGTCTCCGAGGAGGTCCTCGCCGACCTCGACGAGCGCGGCATCATCCGGATCGGCGCGGACGTCGTCACCGGCGACATCCTGGTCGGCAAGGTCACGCCCAAGGGTGAGACCGAGCTGACCCCGGAGGAGCGCCTGCTCCGCGCGATCTTCGGTGAGAAGGCCCGTGAGGTCCGCGACACCTCGCTGAAGGTGCCGCACGGCGAGTCCGGCAAGGTCATCGGCGTCCGCGTCTTCGACCGCGAAGAGGGCGACGAGCTGCCCCCGGGCGTCAACCAGCTGGTCCGCGTCTACGTGGCCCAGAAGCGCAAGATCACCAACGGTGACAAGCTCGCCGGCCGTCACGGCAACAAGGGTGTCATCTCCAAGATCCTGCCGGTCGAGGACATGCCGTTCCTGGAGGACGGCACCCCGGTCGACATCATCCTGAACCCGCTGGGTGTCCCGTCCCGAATGAACCCGGGACAGGTCCTGGAGATCCACCTCGGCTGGCTCGCCAAGCAGGGCTGGGACGTCTCCGGCCTCGCCGACGAGTGGGCCCAGCGCCTCCAGGCGATCGGCGCCGACACGGTCGAGGGCGGCACCAACCTCGCCACCCCGGTCTTCGACGGCGCCCGCGAGGACGAGATCACCGGCCTGCTGGACCACACCACCCTCACCCGTGACGGTGAGCGCCTGGTGAACTCCACCGGTAAGGCCCGTCTGTACGACGGCCGCTCCGGCGAGCCGTTCCCGATGCCGATCTCGGTCGGCTACATGTACATCCTGAAGCTGCACCACCTGGTCGACGACAAGCTGCACGCCCGTTCGACCGGCCCGTACTCGATGATCACCCAGCAGCCGCTCGGTGGTAAGGCGCAGTTCGGTGGTCAGCGATTCGGTGAGATGGAGGTGTGGGCCCTCGAGGCGTACGGAGCTGCGTACGCCCTGCAGGAGCTCCTCACCATCAAGTCCGACGACGTTCTCGGCCGCGTGAAGGTCTACGAGGCCATCGTCAAGGGCGAGAACATCCCCGAGCCCGGCATTCCCGAGTCCTTCAAGGTCCTCATCAAGGAAATGCAGTCGCTCTGCCTCAACGTGGAGGTGCTGTCCTCGGACGGCCAGTCCATCGAGATGCGGGACTCCGACGAGGACGTCTTCCGTGCGGCCGAGGAGCTCGGCATTGACCTGTCCCGGCGCGAGCCGAGCAGCGTCGAAGAGGTCTGACGGAGGCCGGGCCGGCTGCCCCGCGTGAGCAGCCGGCCCGCCCCCAGGCCCCCCTCAGACCACAGACAAACTCTCGAATCACGAAAGAGGGCTTGACGACCAGTGCTTGACGTCAACTTCTTCGACGAGCTCCGTATCGGCCTGGCCACCGCCGACGACATCCGCCAGTGGTCGCACGGCGAGGTCAAGAAGCCGGAGACCATCAACTACCGCACCCTGAAGCCCGAGAAGGACGGCCTCTTCTGCGAGAAGATCTTCGGCCCGACCCGGGACTGGGAGTGCTACTGCGGTAAGTACAAGCGCGTCCGCTTCAAGGGCATCATCTGCGAGCGCTGCGGCGTCGAGGTGACCCGCGCCAAGGTGCGCCGTGAGCGGATGGGCCACATCGAGCTGGCCGCCCCGGTCACCCACATCTGGTACTTCAAGGGTGTCCCGTCCCGTCTGGGCTACCTGCTCGACCTGGCGCCGAAGGACCTCGAGAAGGTCATCTACTTCGCCGCCTACATGATCACCTGGGTCGACGACGAGCGCCGCCAGCGCGACCTGCCGTCCCTGGAGGCGCACGTCTCGGTCGAGCGCCAGCAGATCGAGAACCGCCGCGACGCCGACCTCGAAGGCCGTGCCAAGAAGGCCGAGACCGACCTGGCCGAGCTGGAGGCCGAGGGCGCCAAGGCCGATGTCCGCCGCAAGGTGCGCGAAGGCGCCGAGCGCGAGATGAAGCAGCTGCGCGACCGCGCCCAGCGCGAGCTGGACCGCCTCGACGAGGTGTGGTCCCGCTTCAAGAACCTCAAGGTCCAGGACCTGGAGGGCGACGAGCTGCTCTACCGCGAGCTGCGCGACCGCTTCGGCACGTACTTCTCCGGCTCGATGGGCGCCGCGGCGCTCAAGGACCGCCTGGAGTCGTTCGACCTGGCGGAGGAGTCCGAGCGCCTGCGCGAGATCATCCGCACCGGCAAGGGCCAGAAGAAGACCCGTGCGCTCAAGCGCCTCAAGGTCGTCTCCGCGTTCCTGCAGACCACCAACAAGCCCAAGGGCATGGTGCTGGACTGCGTGCCGGTCATCCCGCCGGACCTGCGTCCGATGGTGCAGCTGGACGGTGGCCGCTTCGCGACCTCCGACCTGAACGACCTGTACCGCCGCGTCATCAACCGCAACAACCGCCTGAAGCGCCTCCTCGACCTCGGTGCCCCCGAGATCATCGTGAACAACGAGAAGCGCATGCTCCAGGAGGCCGTCGACGCGCTCTTCGACAACGGCCGCCGCGGCCGCCCGGTCACGGGCCCCGGCAACCGTCCGCTGAAGTCGCTGTCCGACATGCTCAAGGGCAAGCAGGGCCGTTTCCGCCAGAACCTGCTCGGCAAGCGCGTCGACTACTCGGCCCGTTCGGTCATCGTCGTCGGCCCGCAGCTCAAGCTGCACCAGTGCGGCCTGCCCAAGGCCATGGCGCTGGAGCTCTTCAAGCCGTTCGTGATGAAGCGCCTGGTCGACCTGAACCACGCGCAGAACATCAAGTCGGCCAAGCGCATGGTCGAGCGCGCCCGCCCGGTCGTGTGGGACGTCCTCGAAGAGGTCATCGCGGAGCACCCGGTTCTGCTGAACCGTGCGCCCACCCTGCACCGCCTCGGCATCCAGGCCTTCGAGCCGCAGCTGGTCGAGGGCAAGGCCATCCAGATCCACCCGCTCGTCTGCACCGCGTTCAACGCGGACTTCGACGGTGACCAGATGGCCGTCCACCTGCCGCTCTCCGCGGAGGCGCAGGCCGAGGCCCGCATCCTGATGCTGTCCTCGAACAACATCCTCAAGCCGGCCGACGGTCGCCCCGTCACCATGCCGACCCAGGACATGGTGCTCGGCCTGTTCTTCCTCACCTCGGACCGCGAGGAGGTGAAGGGCGGTGGCCGTTCCTTCTCCTCCACCGCCGAGGCGATCATGGCCTTCGACGCCCGCGAGCTGGACGTCCAGGCCCCGATCGACCTGCGCATGCCCGCCGGCACGGTTCCGCCGCGCGGCTGGACGGCGCCGGTGGACGAGGAGGGTCAGCAGACCTGGTTCGAGGGTGAGCCCTTCCGCATCACCACCACCCTGGGCCGCGCGCTCTTCAACGAGCTGCTGCCCGAGGACTACCCGTTCGTCGACTACGAGGTCGGCAAGAAGCAGCTGTCGGCCATCGTCAACGACCTGGCCGAGCGCTACCCGAAGGTCGTCGTCGCCGCGACGCTCGACAACCTGAAGGCGTCCGGCTTCCACTGGTCGACCCGTTCCGGTGTCACCGTCTCGATCTCGGACGTCATCGTCCCGCCGAGCAAGCCCCAGATCCTCGAGGGCTACGAGGCGCAGGCGGAGAAGGTCCAGAAGCAGTACGAGCGCGGTCTGATCACCAACGACGAGCGCAAGAGCGAGCTGGTCGGCATCTGGACCCGCGCGACCAACGAGGTCGCCGAGGCCATGTCCGCGAACTTCCCGAAGACGAACCCCATCTTCATGATGGTCGACTCGGGTGCTCGTGGAAACATGATGCAGATGCGTCAGATCGCCGGTATGCGTGGTCTGGTGTCGAACGCCAAGAACGAGACGATCCCGCGTCCCATCAAGGCGTCCTTCCGCGAGGGCCTGTCCGTGCTGGAGTACTTCATCTCCACCCACGGTGCCCGTAAGGGTCTCGCCGACACCGCCCTCCGTACCGCCGACTCCGGTTACCTCACCCGTCGTCTGGTCGACGTCTCCCAGGACGTCATCATTCGCGAGGAGGACTGCGGCACCGAGCGCGGCCTGAAGCTGTCGATCGGCTCGGTGGGCGCCGACGGCGTGCTGCGCAAGGCCGACGACGTCGAGACCAGCGTCTACGCCCGCATGCTGGCCGAGGACATCACGGTGGACGGCAAGCTCCTTGCCACCGCCAACACCGACCTCGGCGACGTGCTGATCGACGAGCTGATCCGGCACGGCATCGGCGACGTCAAGACCCGCTCGATCCTCACCTGTGAGTCGGCGGTCGGCACCTGCGCCATGTGCTACGGCCGTTCGCTGGCCACCGGCAAGCTGGTCGACATCGGTGAGGCGGTCGGCATCATCGCCGCCCAGTCCATCGGTGAGCCCGGTACCCAGCTGACCATGCGTACCTTCCACACCGGTGGTGTGGCCGGTGACGACATCACCCAGGGTCTGCCGCGTGTCGTCGAGCTCTTCGAGGCCCGCACCCCCAAGGGTGTGGCCCCGATCTCGGAGGCCGCCGGTCGGGTCCGGGTCGAGGACACCGAGAAGACCCGCAAGATCGTCGTCACCCCGGACGACGGCAGCGACGAGATCGCCTACCCGGTCTCCAAGCGCGTCAAGCTCCTGGTGAGCGAGGGCGAGGCGGTCGAGGTCGGCCAGAAGCTGACCGTCGGTGCCACCAACCCGCACGACGTCCTGCGCATCATGGGCCAGCGTGCCGTCCAGGTCCACCTGGTCGCCGAGGTCCAGAAGGTCTACAACTCGCAGGGTGTGTCGATCCACGACAAGCACATCGAGATCATCATCCGGCAGATGCTCCGCCGCGTGACGATCATCGAGTCGGGCGACGCCGAGCTGCTCCCGGGCGAGCTCGTCGAGCGCGGCCGCTTCGAGACCGAGAACCGTCGTGTGGTGTCCGAGGGCGGCCACCCCGCCTCCGGCCGTCCGCAGCTGATGGGTATCACCAAGGCCTCGCTGGCCACCGAGTCCTGGCTGTCGGCCGCCTCCTTCCAGGAGACGACCCGGGTGCTCACCGACGCGGCGATCCACGCCAAGTCGGACCCGCTGCTGGGCCTCAAGGAGAACGTCATCCTCGGTAAGCTCATCCCGGCCGGTACGGGTCTGCCCCGCTACCGCAACATCCGGGTCGAGCCGACCGAGGAGGCCAAGGCCGCGATGTACTCGGCCGTCGGCTACGACGACTACGACCTGTCGCCCTTCGGCGCCGGCTCCGGCCAGGCGGTCCCGCTGGACGACTACGACTACGGCCCGTACACCGGCTGAGTTCCACGGTCCTGAACGCCGCAGGGCGGTCACCCCGAGAGGGGTGGCCGCCCTGCGGCGTTCTGCCGTTTCCTCCCTCGTACGGGGGAGGGGCCGGGACCGCTCCGGCGGGGGATCCGGGCCGGCGGGTACGACGGGCAGGCTGGTCCCCGGGCGGTCCGGAGGGTCCGGGCCGGCCGAGGGGGAGGACCGCATGAACCGTCCACTGGCCAAGGTGCTGCTCTACACGGGCGTGACCGCACTGGCGGGGGCCGCCCTGTCGGGCTGCCTCGGGGAGGACCACCGGCGGGACGTGGGCTACGGCATGACCGAGCAGGTCCGCACCCTGGTGATCGAGGGGGAGACCGGGGACGTCGAGGTCACCGGCGGCGGCGCCGGGATCGAGGTGACCGAGCACCAGACCTACCGGGAGACCGCCCCCGAGACGACCCACACCGTGGCCGACGGCACGCTGACCCTCTCCTACCGCTGCCCGGACGGCGACTGCGGGGTCGGCTACCGGGTCCGGGTGCCGGCCGGCACCGTGGTGAAGGTGCACAACTCCACCGGCGACATCCGCCTGACCGGGCTGAGCGGCGAGGTGGAGGCCCGGACCGGCACCGGCGGGATCAACGCCGCCCTGAGTTCGCCCGTGGTCCGGCTGGCCGCCGACACCGGGAACGTCACGGCGGCCGTCGACGGCGACGCACGGCGGGTGGAGGCGGTCAGCGGCACCGGCGACGTCCGCGTCCGGGTGCCCCGGGGCCGCCCGTACGCGGTGGACACCGCCAGCGACACGGGCACGGTGAAGGTCTCGGTGGATCGGGCGGCGGGCACGGACCGCAGCATCACGGCCCGCACCGAGACCGGCGACGTGACGGTGGACGGTGTCTGAGCAGCCGCCGGTACGACATGATCGTCCCGGAACGGGTGACGGGGCGGGACACGGGGGAGGTTCGGCGGTGGGGGAGCGGACGGCACACGTCCTGGAGCGGGCGGCCGCGGTCGTCGACCGGTGGCGGGCGAGGCCCGGCCGGGTCGATCCGTACGTGGTGGACACCGGCCTGGCCCTGGCCGCGGCGGCGATCTCCGTCTGGGCGGTGTTCTGCGACGACCGCGGCTGGCCGTGGTGGGTGTACCTGCTGGTGGTGGCCGCGGCCGCGCCGCTGCCCTGGCGCCGCCGGGCGCCGTTCACCGTCTGGCTGGTCAGCGGAGCGTTCTCGCTGACGCAGTCGATCGTCGCGCACTCGGTCGCGCCGCAGATCCCGCTGCACCAGGTGCTGACCGTCTACACGGTCGCCGACCGCGGCCGGGACTGGCAGCGCTGGCTGATGCTGGCGATCCTGGTGCCGGCCAACATCCTGGGCACCCGCTCGCCGAACGGCATGCTGTTCAGTCTGCTGATGTCGGTGGGCAGCTTCATCCTGGGCTCCCTGGTCCGCGAACTGCGCCGGCTGGCCCGGGCGGAGGCGGAGCGCGCCCACGAGGCCGCCCTGCGCGCCGCCGGCGAGGCCGGCCGGGCGGTCGCCGAGGAGCGCGGCCGGATCGCCCGGGAGATGCACGACATCCTGGCCCACGCCGTCTCCCTGATGGTCATCCAGGCCGAGGCCGGCCCGCTGGTCGTCCGCAGCGACCCCGACCGGGCGATCCGGACCTTCGACACCATCGCCGACTCCGGACGCGACGCGATGGTGCAGCTCCGGCGGGTGCTCGGCGTCCTGAAGGAGGACGGGGCCCGGCCCGTCCTCGCCCCGCAGCCCACTCTGGCCGAGCTGCCGGCCGTGGTCGACCGGGTCCGCGACTCGGGCATCGCCGTCCGGGCCAAGATCGAGGAGCACGGGCCGGCCGACGTGCAGTCCGCCGCCTACCGGATCGTCCAGGAGGCGCTGACCAATGTGCTCAAGCACGCCGAGGCGCGGCACGTCAGTGTCCGGGTCGGCGTACGGGGCCCGGTGCTGGAGGTCGAGGTCGCCGACGACGGCCGGGGCGTGCCCCCGGCCCGGGCCGAGGCGCCGGCCGGCGGCCGCGGACTGCTCGGCATCCGCGAGCGGGCCGCCGCCTGCGGCGGCAGCGCCGAGGCCGGGCCGGGGCCCGGCGGGCGCGGCTTCACGGTGAACGCCCGGCTGCCGCTGGGCGCCTGACGAAGGGGGAGAGCAGTGGTGATCCGGGTGGTCGTCGCGGACGACCAGGAACTGGTCCGGGCCGGCTTCGGGATGATCCTGGACGCGCAGCCGGACATCGAGGTGGTCGCCGAGGCCGCGGACGGCGCCGGGGCCGTCGAGGCCGTCCGGCAGCACCGCCCCGACGTGCTGCTGCTGGACGTCCGGATGCCGGTCATGGACGGGCTGGAGGCGGCCCGCCGGGTCTGCGCGGAGCACCCCGCCACCCGGGTCGTCATGCTGACCACCTTCGACATCGACGACTACGTCTACGACGCGCTGTACGCCGGGGCCAGCGGTTTCCTCCTCAAGGACGTCCGACGGGACGACCTCGTGCACGGCGTGCGGACGGTCGCCGCCGGCGAGGCCCTGCTCGCGCCCTCCGTCACCAGGCGGCTCATCGGCGAGTTCACCGCCCGGAAGGCGGGGGCGGCCGGCCCGGCCCGCCCGCGTTCGCGGCTGCTCGACCGGCTGACCGGCCGTGAGACACAGACGCTGCGGCTGCTCGCCCGCGGGTTCTCCAACGCCGAGATCGCCGCCGACATGGTCGTCAGCGAGCACACCGTGAAGACCCACGTCTCCAACGTCCTCGCCAAGCTCGGGCTCCGCGACCGCGTCCACGCCGTCGTCTTCGCCTACGAGTCCGGAGCGGTGGTCGCCGGGGAGACGTGAGCTCCCCGAAGAGGGGTGCTACCGCATGCGGAAGACCGGACCGCGGGGGGTGAAGGGCAGCCCGGCGCCGCGCGGGACGAGGAAGGCGTGCTCGCGGCGGATCCGCAGGACGTCGCACTCGCCGTCGGTGATCACGAGCAGCGGCGCACCCGGCGGGAAGTCCTCGGCGCGTTCCAGCAGGTCGATCCCGGGCTGCAGGACGGTGCCGCCGCGGCCCCGGACGCGGACCCGCCCGGCGATCTCCTCCGGCGGCAGGTAGCCGGCGTCGTGCGGGGCGGCGTCGCAGAACACCACCCGGGCGGCCGCCACGTCGCGGGCCGCCGCATAGGAGGCGATGGCGCCGAGGGCCTTGCCGAGCAGCGGCCGGCTCATCGAACCGGAGGTGTCCAGGACGACACCGAAGGTGCAGCGGGGGACCTCCTCCTCCGGCCGCCACCGCCCGGCCCGCGGGACGTCCGGGGTGGCCGACTGCCGGCGCGAGGGCCGGGCCCAGCTGCGCACGGTCTCCGGGGACGGCACGAACTCGTCGAACCAGCGGGCGAGCCGCGCGTCCCAGGGCAGCGGGGGGTGGGCGAGCGCGCGGATCTCCTCGACGAGGCCGGCCGGCAGGGTGCCGCGTTCCCGGGTGTGGAGGTCGAAGCCCTGCTGCAGGCCGCGCCGGTAGAACTCGTCCAGGTCGACGTAGTCCCGCGGGTCGCCGAGCGGCTCGCCCAGCACGTCCGGCCGGCCCTTGCCGGCGAGGGTGGCGAGCCGCCGCAGCCGCCGCTGGTCGCGGACGATCCGGTCGTAGACCTCCTCGGCGGAGAGGCCCTTCAGCTGCGGGTCGTGCAGCAGCCCCTCCGGCAGGTCGCCGACGCCCATCTCGACCAGCCAGCCGTTCACCACGTAGTCGCAGGCGACGTTGAACAGGTACGGGTCGCGGGCGCCCGTCCGCTCGCCGTGGCGCAGCGCGGCGTGCAGCATCTCGTGGCCGAGGACGAACCGCCACTCCTCGTCGGTGAACCGCAGCAGCGGGTTGACGTAGATCTCACCGGCCGCGGCGTTCACCGCGGCGACGGAGATGCCGTGGGCGCGGGCGAGTTCGGCGTCGGCGACGAGGGTGATGCCGGCCGCGATGCCGCCGAGCAGCGGGTAGGACGAGACGAACCAGTTGAGCGCCCTCGTCCACGGCCGCACCGGCTCGCGGGCGTCGGTCATGCCGGCCCGCCGGCCGCCGGCGACGTCCATCGCGGCGGAGACGGTGCGGGAGAGGGCGGCGGCGAAGGCGGCCGTCCAGTCCGGCGGGTCGACCTGCCGCTGCCACGGCACCAGCAGCTGGTCGGCGAGGCCAGGGCCGCAGGCGGTCGGGATGTCCGGCACCCCGTCGCGTCGCCAGCGGGCGGCGAGGTCGTCCTCGTCGCCGGCGGGCAGCAGCGGCGGTACGTCGAACGGGCAGCGGCCGACCTGGAAGGTGGCCTGGAAGCGGTGGACGGCGGTGCAGCGGGCGGCCCGCAGGGCCTCGTCCGCGGGGGTGCGCCGGCCGTTGGCGGCGGGCACGTGGCCGAAGCCGAGGTGCAGCAGGCAGTGCGTCAGCACCCAGGCCCACTCCGCGGGTTCGGCCCGCCGCCGGATGTCGGCGTGCACCGTGCCGTTGGAGTCGACGACCGCCCAGCCGCCGGGCGGGACGGCCTCGCATTCGGGGTCGGTGCAGATCGCGGCACCGATCGCGGCCAGCGCGTGGTTGCCGCGCACCAGTTCGGCGCCCGCCGCGAAGGCCGCGGCGGCGGGGTCGGTCGGGCGCTCCGCGTCCCGGCCGGCCGGCCGGCGCTTCGCCGCCGCAGTGCGGCTCACCGGCGGGCCTCGACCAGCCGGGGCATGTCCCGGGCGGCCTCGACCAGGAACCAGGAGGGCAGCACCGGGTTGCCGTCCGCGCCGTCCGCGATGACGACCTGCGCGACCTCGACGGAGATCTCGGCGAGCTGGACGAGCAGCGACTTCGCCCGGTACGCGGTGCGCCGCAGCTGCTCGGAGGCGTGCTCCTTGCGGGCCGGGAGCTCCTTGACCAGCCGGCCGCGGAAGGCGTCGGCCAGGTAGTAGAGCAGGTCGCGGTCCTCGGGCCGGGCCGGCCAGCGGGCGTCGCCCTTGAGGATGGCGTCCAGCCCGTACGCATTGCGGACGATCTTGACGTAGCCGCAGAAGGCCACCGCGTGCTGCGGGGTGAGCAGGCCGTGCGCGAGCACCTGCAGGGAGCCCTCGTCGAGGCCCGGGCCGAAGGAGTGCAGCGCGTCGGAGAGCATGTGCCAGGACCGCGGAGAGGAGAACGGCTCCTCCGTCTTCGGCGGCGCCGACCACAGGTGGTCCGGCCGGTCGGTGAGGTGGTCGACCACCCACGGGTGGACACCCGCGCCGGCCGCCCAGGCCAGCCAATCCGTGGCGCTGGCCCGCAGATGCACGTGGACCATCCGGTTGACCAGCGCGGACGCCATCGGCCTGGCCAGCGCGCCGTCGGTCGCCCGGTTCCCGGCGCCGATCACGATCGAGCCCGGCGGCAGCTCGTACGAGCCGATCCGGCGGTCCAGGATCAGCGAGTAGAAGGCCTTCTGCACGTCCGGCGAGGCCGCGTTCAGCTCGTCCAGGAACAGGCAGTACGGCTCGTCACGGGCGATCGACTCCGGCGGGCAGAACCGCGACCGGCCGTCCGCGGTGAGCTGCGGCACGCCCACGAGGTCCTCCGGCGCCAGCTGGGTGCCGAGCAGGCTCACGCACTCCAGACCGAGCGACTCGGCGAACTCCTTCACCAGGGAAGACTTTCCGATACCGGGTGCGCCCCACAGGAAGACCGGGCGGACGGTCGCCAGACCCAGCAGCAACTCGGGCACCCGGGACGGCGAGACGGTGACGGCACCCTGCACAGGACTCCTTCGACACACGGTGGGGATCGCCGCCAGTGTGCGCGGCCGCCGCAGCCCGGCGCACCCGGTTTTCCGGTCGGCCGTGCCCGACTCGGGCGGATATCGACCTGGTCTCAGGATCCGCGTCCGATCACGCGTCGCGGACGACATCCCTAGCCTCGACGAAGGCACCCCGTTCTCTTCTGTCGAGTGAGGCATGTTGTCCAGCTCCCGGCCGAGCACCCCTGACACCGACGCGCTGAGGGTCCAGCAGATCTTCCGCTACCTGGCCGAGGCGGGGGAGAGCCGGGTCAAACCCGTCCGCACCCTCGACCAGGCCCGGCAGGTGCTCTGGCTGGCCGACCTGCCGTACGAGGCGGCCGAACTGCAGTGCTTCCTCGCCGCGCCGGTGCGGGGGGACGACCCCGGCTGGCTCACCGTCGAACGCCCCGTCCATCGTGAACCGCCGCAGCCCGGGCCCGAGTTCGCCGCCCTGCTGGACACCGCCGACCCGTCGGCGCACGAGCCCGAGGACCCGCCGGCGCTGCGTCCGCCGGCCGACGACGACCCGGCGGAGCCGCCCCGCGAGGCTGTGGAGGCCGAGTACCGGGGCTGGCTCGCGGAGTGGACCGCCTGGGCGCACTGGCGCCGGCAGACCCGTCCGCTGCGCAGCCTCTACGAGGCGCTCTACCGGATGCACGAGGACGCGACCGCGCTGGGCGAGAGCTACGAACTGGTGCTCTGCTTCGGCTACCTCACCTGGTCCGCGGAGGCGGAGCCGATCCGCCGCCACCTCCTCGCCGCCCGGGCCGTCCTCGAACTCGACACGGCGACAGGCATCCTGACCCTCCGCCCCGACCCGGACGCACCGGGCCCGGAACTGGAGGAGGGCATGCTCGACGCGGGGCAGAAGGTCCGCGGCGACACCCGGGAGGCGATCCGGCACCACCTGGAGGAGGCCGGTTCGGTCGCCGGCCCCGACGACCTCGACCGGCTCCACCGGGCCCTGGAGGTCTGGGCGATCGCCGCTCACCCGAACGGCCGCTACCTGCGGCAGGACGCCCCGCACCGGCCGGTGTCGCTCGCCGAACCCCGGGTGGCTTTCGCACCCGCCGTCGTGCTCCGCGAACGCAGCCGCCGCACCAACGTGGAGGCCCTGCACGGGATCGCCCGCGCCATCACCGGCGGCGCCGAACCGACCGCCCTGCTCCGCTTCGTGGCCGGCGGCGACGGGCCCGCCGAGGACTCCGCCCCGGCGGCGGACTCCCGCGGTGACGTCGACGAGGACCCGCAGACCTACTTCGCCCTGGCCTCCAACGAGGAACAGCGGACCATCGCCGAGCGGCTGCGGACCAGCCGCCTCGTGGTCGTCCAGGGGCCGCCCGGCACCGGCAAGACCCACACCATCGCCAACCTGGTCACCGATCTGCTGGCGCACGGGCAGCGCGTCCTGATCACCAGTCACACGGCGCGGGCTCTCAAGGTGCTCAAGGACAAACTGCCGCCCAGCATCCGCGAGCTGTGCGTCAGCCGTACCGACGACGGGTTGGCGGCCCAGCAGGAGCTGCGCGGCTCCGTCCAGGCGATCCTGGAACGCCAGGGCGGCTACGACCGGCGCGACTACGAGCGCCGGATCTCCGACAACGAGCACCGGCTGCGCCGGGCCCGCGCCGCCCAGGCCACCGCCCTCACCGAACTCCGCGCCATCCGCGAGCAGGAGACGTACCGCCACCCGCAGGAGATCGGCGACTACCGGGGCACCCTCCAGGAGATCGCCCGACGCCTCGCCGACGAGCGGGCACGGCTCGGCTGGCTCGGGCCCGTCCCCGAAGCACAGCCGCAGGTGACGGGCGAGCAGGTCCGGGCCCTCCGGTCGGCCGCCGCCCGGTTCGGCCCGGCCGAGCGCGCCGCGGTGGCGGCGGTCGAGGTGCTGCCCGCCGCGGACGACCTGCCGGGCGCCGCCGCCTTCGAGCAGGCCGTCCTGGCCGTGCGGAGCGCCGAGCAGGGGCTGGCGGCCCTCCGCGGCAACGAGCTGGCCGACCGGATGGACGCCGCCGTGTCCCGTCTCCCCGCCGGGATCCAGCAGTCCGCCGCGGCCGCCCTTGAGGCGTTCGCCGCGGCCAGGGCCGGCGCCGAGGCCGTCCTCCTGCCGTGGGCCGAGCCCCTGCTGCAGGAGGCGCTCACCGGACAGGTCTGGCAGTTGCGGGGACGGCACGCCGCCACCGCCCAGGCCCTCGCCGGCGTGCGCGCCGCCACCGCCGCCCTGGGCGGGAGCCGGGTCGACGGACTGGACGGCTACGACGTCGCCGCGGCGCACGGCCTGGTGACCGCGCTGCGGGACGGCCTGGCGGGCGGCGAGAAGCTGCGCGGCCCGCTCGGCATGAAGACCAGGCTGCGCAAGGCGGTCGGCGACTTTCCCGAGAAGGCGCGGGTCGACGGCGCCGCCACGGACACCCCCGAGACGGCCGCCCGACTCGCGGCCCGGGTCGAGATCGAGCGCCACCTGCAGGACGTCGAGCGGGAGTGGGGCCGGGCCGTGCCGCCCTGGCAGGCCCTGGCCCGGCGGACGGCCGCCCTGGAGGCCGAGGCCGCGACGCTGGACGCCCTGGTCGCGCTGGCGGCCCGCCGGAGCGACCTCGTCGCCGCCCTGGCAACCGTGCCCGAGCTGACCGTCCAGCCCTGGCACCGGACCGACACCTGCGACGCCCTGCGCGACCTGCTGCGGGCCCGCGCCACCCTGCGCGCGGCGGAGGAACCCCGCATCCGACTGGCCGAGGCCGAAGCCGCCCTGGTCGCCTGGGCGGACCGGCCGGGCACCGCGACCGGGCCGGTCGGCGAGCTGCTGGCGGCGGTCCGTGCGGGGCGGGCCGACCGGTACGGCGAGCAGCTGAAGGAACTCGCCGAGCTGCGCGAGGCGCTCGCACTCAAGAACGCGTTCACCGCCGCGAAGGCACCCGTCGAGCAGGTGCTGCCCGGGCTGGCCGCCCGCCTGGCGGAGGAGCCGGACGACGCCCGCTGGGAGACCGCGCTCGCCGCCTTCGAGCAGGCCTGGGCCTGGTCCGCCTGGTCGGCGCGGATGCGGGACCTCACCGACCCGGGCGCCGAGCAGAAGCAGAGGACGCTGCTGGCGGAGGCCGACGGCGACATCAGGATCGCCCTGGAGAAGCTGGCCGCGGACCGCTCCTGGTACGGCTGCCTGAAGCGGCTGACCGACGCCGAGGCGGTCGCCCTGGCCTCGTACCAGCAGAGCGTCGCACGGTTCGGCAAGGGCACCGGCAAGTACGCGTACCGCTACCGCCGGCAGGCGGTCGAGAGCCTGCGGGAGTGCCAGGCCGCCGTACCCGCCTGGATCATGCCGCTCCACCAGGTCACCGCCACCGTGCCGATGGACCGGCCGGGCCGCTTCGACGTGGTCATCATCGACGAGGCCAGCCAGTCCGGCCCGGAGGCCATGCTGCTGGCCTGGCTCGGCCGGAAGATCATCGTGGTCGGCGACGACAAGCAGGTCAGCCCGGCCAACGTCGGACTGGACCAGGACCAGCTCTTCCAGCTGCAGAACCGGCTCCTGGACGGCCTCCCGGCGGTGCGCCGCAACCTGTTCAGCCCGATGGCCAGCTTCTTCGACATCGCCACCGGCCTGGCGGGCGGCCGTGGCCGGCTCATGCTCCAGGAACACTTCCGCTGCATGCCGGAGATCATCGGCTTCTCCAACGAGCTCTCCTACCACGGCCGGCTGCAGCCGCTGCGGCAGTACGGCGCCGACCGTCTGCCGCCGATCAGAACCGTGTACGTCCCCAGCGCGACCCTCCTCGGGACCGGCCAGAAGCAGCGGAACCCCGAAGAGGCCGAACGGCTGGTGGCCGAAGTGGTGCGATGCTGCGCCGATCCGGCCTACCAGGGGCGCACCATGGGTGTGATCACCATGCTCGGCAGCGGCCAGCGGCACCTCATCGAGGACCTGCTCGCCGAACGGCTGCCCCTGGAGGAGCGGCAGCAGCGCAGGATCCGGGTCGGCGACGCGGAGGACTTCCAGGGCGACGAGCGCGACGTGGTGTTCATCGGGCTGGTGGTCAGCCTGGCCGGAGAGGACGGCCCCCGGCGGCCCGGCCCGTTCTCCAGCGAGGCGATGCAGCAGCGGCTGAACGTCGCCGCCTCCCGCGCCCGCGACCAGGTGTGGCTGTTCCACAGCGTGGCCACCACCGATCTCGGCGCGACCGACCTGCGCCGCCGCTACCTGGAGTACTGCACCCGGCCGGCCGAGGAACAGGACGGGACCGGACTCGACGACGTCCTGCCCGACGTGCGGCACGAGGCCTTCGACAGCCTCTTCGAACAGCGGGTGTTCCTCGCCCTGCGGGCCCGCCGCTACCGGGTGCGACCGCAGTACCCGGCCGGCCGCTACCGGATCGACCTGGTGGTGGAGGGCGGCACCCGCCGGCTCGCGGTCGAGTGCGACGGCGACGCCTTCCACAACGAGGAGAACGCCGACGCCGACGCCGCCCGACAGCGCGAACTCGAACGTGTGGGCTGGACGTTCGTCCGGATCCGGGGCAGCCGCTTCTTCCTCGACCCGGAGCGGGCGCTGCTCCCGCTCTGGGCGGAACTCGACCGGCTCGGCATCACGCCCGGTCCGGACACCGCGACACCGTCGGCGGTGGAGCCGCCGGAGGCGGGCGGGCCCGCCGGTGCCGCGGCGTCCGGACCGGTGTCCGTTGCCGCTGCCGCGGTGGTGCCCGCGCCGGTCCCGATCCCCGCGCAGGTGCCCGCGCCGCGGCAGGCCGATGTGGCCGCCGCCCGCAGGCCGTCCTTCCCCGTCACCGCCGTCTCGGTCAACTCCTACCGCCGCGCCCAGCGCGAGCTGAACCACCTGCAGGACCGGCTCGGCGCTCCGGACGAGGCCGGTCCGGCGGTCGACGCGGCGGCGCTCGCCGCCCGCCGGACGGCCCGGGAGCAGGCCCGCAAGCGGGACGAGGCCCGCCGGGACTTCCTGCGCGCCTACCTGGACGGGGTCACGCCCGACCCGCGGCTGCCGGGGGCCGGGCTGGTGGTGCCCGGCACGCTGGTCGGCGTCGAGCACGAGGGCAGCCCGGAGATCGTCCTGTACACCGTGTCGGCGATGCCGAGCACCGAGGCGCAGCGGGTGTCGCCGAGTTCGGACCTCGCCCGGATGCTGCTCTGGAGCGAGGTCGGCGAGCACTTCTCGTTCGCGGTGGGGCGCGACGGGCAGGAGCAGGCGGTGGTGCGGTTCATCGAGGATTGACCGGGCCGCGTCATCGCATGGTCTCGAACTGCGTTGCAATTGTTCGGAGTTGGGCGTGATGCCGGATCGGCTGCGCTACGCTCGCGGCGCGAGGTGGGGGCGCCGAATCGACCAGCGGTCACGTGCGTGTCTCCCTGCCGCCACGACTCCTGCCGCAGCCGGCCCGGTCCCGGGCTGTGCGCACACCGGCAGCAGCGAGAGGGAACGGTGCCATGGCCCGGGGCGGGCTCCTTGATCACGTCACGATCGCGTCCGAACTGCGCGCGCTCGCCGGACGGCCGGAACTCGGCGGCCGCCAGGCGGAACTGGACGCACTGGCCACCGTCCTCGACGGCCGGGGCGACCCCGGTCCGTGGGCCGAGCTCGACCTGCTCCACTCCTTCGTCCGCCCGGAGAGCATCACGCCGGCCGGGCGGCGCGAGGCAAGGGTCTGGTCGCTGATCGAGGTGGGCATCGGCGCCCTGGTCTTCGTGCCGCTGCTGGTCACCTGGTTCGGCCTGATGCGCGCCACCAGCGCGTACCAGGCCCTGATCGGAAGCGACCCGCGGCAGGCGGGGCGCCCCTTCCTCCAGCTGTGGCAGACCGGCTTCGATGGGCGGCTCGGCTCCTGGGCGACGTTCGGCCACGTGGCCGCCGGCGCCAGTGCCGTGATCGGGCTGCTGCTGGTGCTGTCGGTGGTGCACGGCCTCAAGCGGAGCGGCGCCGAACGACGGGAGGCCGAGTCCGCCCGCGCGGCGGACGCGCTCCTCGGCGGCCTCGCCCCGCTGCTGACCCGCGCCCAGGTCGCCCTGTACGAGTACCGGCGGGCCTCGCCGCAGCGTTTCGCCGCCGAACTCACCGGCGCCGCACAGACCCTGGAGCGGCTCGGCGAGCAGGCGGTGCGGGTCCAGCGGGAGCTCGGCAGCGCGGCGGACACCGTGCGCGACACCGTCACCGTCGCCCGGGAGCAACTCGCCGATGTGGACGCCTCGGTGGCCCCGCTCCGGGCCGCGGTCGGCGACGTCGAGCGGGCCGCCGGCCGGGTGGAGCAGGCGGTGGCCGCCGGGGCGGAGAAGGTGGCGGGGTCCGTCCGCGACGGCGCTGCCGCCACCGACAGCCTGGTGGACCGCAGCGGCCTGCGAATGGCCGAGGCGGCCGACGCCGTCCGGGACTCCACCCGGGCGGTCGGCGCGGAACTGGCCGATGCCGGTGAGCGGGTCGAGGAGGCCGTCCGCGACCTGGCGGCGGCGCAGCGGGGTTTCACCACCGGGACCGAGATCGCCGCCGACGTGAGCGGACGGGTGCTGGAACGCCTCGACGAACTCGCCCGGCACGTCGCCGACCTGGGCGAGCAGGTCGGCCGTGCGTCCGCGGCGGCCCTCACGGCCGCCCGGCACGCCGACGACACCGCCCGCCGGGCGGCCGACCACCTCCGCGAGCGGTCCGCAGCGCCCGCAGCGCCCGCACCGGCCGGGCCGGCCGCCGCGCCCACCACCGACGCCGGCGCCAGGGCACACCCCGCCGGCCCGGCCGGGGCCGGCACCTCCCTGCTCGACGCGGAACCGCTGACGCTCCGCAAGGCGGCCCGGTGACCCGCCGGCCTCACCCCGGACGCGCCCGGACGGGCCTGGGCATGGCGGGCTGGCTGTTCGCCGACATGCTGCTGGTGCTGGCCCTGGTGGCGATGGGCGACCAGGGCGATCCGGTCGCCGCCGAGCGGTCCGCCCACCCCTCGGCCGCGCCGAGCGAGAGCCCGAGCGCCAGCCCGAGTGCCGGAGCCCCGGCGAGCCCGTCTCCGACGAGCACGGGACCGCGCGGTGTCGAGCACGACCCGGTGACCGTCCAGGTGTCCGGCGACGAGACGGCGGCCACCGCGCAGATCCGCACGGCCACCGAGGCGTACCCGGGCCGGCAGGCCGCCGCCGTCCTCACCTTCGGCAGCAACCGCGACCCCGGCCTCGGCCAGGCGTACGCGCACACCGTCAACGGGCTGCTGCCGCAGGCCCGGCCGGAGATGTTCGCGGCGACCACCACCCGGGACTTCATCTCGCTGGAGGACAACCCCCGGCACGCGTCCCTGGAGATCTACTTCTACACCCGGTGAGCCCCTCCGGCTCCCGACCAGTCCCTCGACCCTGGAGACACAGCGCAGTGCAGATCCTGCCCTTCTACCTGGTGTGCGACGAGTCCGGCTCGATGTCCGGCGAGATCGACGTGCTCAACGACGCGCTCGTCGCGCTGCACCACGAGATCAGCACCAACCCGACGATCTCCGACAAGACCCGCTTCGCGCTGATCGGCTTCTCCGACGAGGCCACGGAGCTGCAGCCGCTGGTCGACCTCGGAGGGGTGAGTGAGCTGCCGAGGCTGGAGGCAGGCGGGTTCACCTCCTTCGGGGCCGCCTTCCGGGTGCTCCGCTCGGCGATCGAGCGGGACGTCCCCGCGCTCAAGACCGAGGGCCACGACGTCTACCGGCCGGTGGTCTTCTTCCTCTCCGACGGCGTCCCCACCGACGGCGACTGGGAGACGGCCCACGAGGCACTGCTCGGTTCGGCGTACCGGCCGCACATCATCGCGTTCGGCATCGGCACGGCGGACCGGGCCGTGATCGGCCAGGTCGCCACGTTCAAGGCCTTCATGCAGCAGGGCGACGACGTGAAGCCCGCCGAGGCGCTCAAGGAGTTCGCCGGGAGCCTCACCCGCTCGATCGTCCGCTCCGCCAGCGGGGCCCGGGCGGGCGAGGGCATGAGCCTGCAGGTCGACGACCACGTGCCCGGGTTCACCAGCGTCTCCCTCGACAAGCTGTGAACGGGGGCGACCAGTCGATGAACGAGGAGCACGCCGGCCGGGCCGAATCCGTCCACCCGGCCCCGCACGGCACCGTCCCCGCGGGGGATTGGCCCTGGACGCAGCCGCCGGACACCCGGCGGACCGACCGGCCCTGGGAGCAGCAGTCGGCCCCGCTGTACGTCGACCACCTGGCCGGATACCCGACGGACCCCGACCCGCGGTTCTGGGGGGCCGGACCGGTCGAGGCCCCGGCGGCGGCTCCCGCCGGGTACGCGCCGCCGGCGGCGGGCCGGCGGCAGTCGGCCGCGGTGGAGGAGACCATGCCCATCGCCGTCCTGCGGGCGGACCCGGACCGCCCCGGCGTGCAACCCGCCCCCGGCCCCGCCGCGCACGCCGGTGCCCGCCCGCCCGCCTACCCGGCCGAGCCGGGCGAACTGACCGAGGTGGGTTCGGACCCGTTCGCCGTCATGGTCCCCGACAGCGTGGTCGACGGCGGCACCGTCGGCGCCGCCACCGTCCGGGCCGCCTCGCTCCGCGGGGACTCCCACCGCTACGCGAGGGAGTGCCGGCAGGACTCGGTGCTGCTCGCCCGGGTGGGCGCCCTCGCCGTGCTCGCGGTGGCCGACGGTGTCGGCTCGGCCCGCTACGCGCACCGCGGTTCGGCCGGCGCGTGCCGACTGCTGGTCAGTTGCCTGGCCCCGCAGGCCGACCGGCTGTCCGCGGCGCTGCTCGCCGGGGACCGCGACGCCTTCGCCCGCCACGCCGGCGTCGTCATGGGCAGGGTGGCCGCGCGGCTGCAGGAGGAGGCCGACAAGCAGGGCCACGCCCCGGCCGACTACTCCACCACGCTCCGGGCGCTGCTGGTGCCGACCGACCCGCAGTCCCCGGTCCGCGGATTCCTCGCCGTCGGCGACGGCGGACTGTTCAGGCTGCGCGGCGGCCACTGGGTGCTGCTGGAGCAGACCGCGGGCGATGGCGCCGTCTTCGACACCGGCACCGAGGCGCTGCCGGTGAACTTCGGCGCCCCGGTCGCCGAGCTGATCACCGACGGGCAGCCCGGCGACCTCCTGGTGATGTGCACCGACGGCCTCGCCAACCCGCTGACCAAGGAACCGGCCGTGGCGGACTTCCTGGCCCGGCAGTGGGGCACCGGCCAGGTGCCCGGACTCGCCGACTTCCTCTGGCAGGCCCAGATCCGGGCCCGCAGCTACGACGACGACCGCAGCGTGGTCTGCCTCTGGGAGGGCGCGCAGTGAGGGGGGCGGTGACCGCCGCCGTCGCCGACGGACGGGACGTCGACCGGGCCGACCTCGCCCTCGACGGGATCGTCGGCTCCGGCGGCCAGGGCCGGATCCACCGGCTCCACGGCGGCTTCGACCTGCTGTACAAGGAGTACCTGGAGCCGTCCCGGGTGCAGGGGGCCGCACTGGCCGACCTGGTGGAGCTGCGCCGCGGCCTCGACGAGACCGGACGCGGGGCGCTGGACGCCCGCTCGGCCTGGCCGCTGGCCCGGGTGCTCGAGGGCGGCCGGTGCACCGGCTTCCTGATGCGCGCCGCCCCGGAGACCATGCGCTGGCAGACCGGAGCCGGCAGCCGGAAGCTGATCGAGCTGCAGTACCTGCTGCACCCGGAGCGGCCGGCGACCGCCGGTGTGGTGCGGCCGGCACCCGCGCAGCGCCTGGCACTCGTCAGGGCGATCGTGGACCTGCTCGCCGGACTCCACCGCCACGGCCTGGTCGTCGGGGACCTCTCGCAGGCCAACATCCTCTGGACGGTGGTGCCCGAGCCGGAGGTGTTCCTGATCGACTGCGACGGCATCCGGCGGGCCGGTGCCCGCCCGGTGCTGGAACAGGCGGAGACCCCGGACTGGGACGACCCGCTCTCGCCGTTCGGCAGCGACGCCACGGTGGACAGCGACCGCTACAAGGCGGCGCTGGCCGTCGGCCGGGTACTGGCGCAGAACGCCTACCTGGCGCCGGGCACACCGCTGGTGCCGCTGCCCGGCGTGCTGAACGACCGGCAGGATGCCGCGGTGCGACGGCTCTGGCAGCAGGCCGCCGGCCCGTTCGGCACTCGCCCCGAGCTGCGCGCCTGGTCGGCGGCCCTGGACGAACGAGGCGTCATCCCGGTGCCGCGGCTGCGGCCCGCGCCGCCCCGGCCCGTCGACACCTCGCTCTTCGGCAACCGCCGCGGCCCCCGCGGCAGCATCCTGACCCCTCCCACCCCCTGAAGGACACCCACGAGGCGGCCCGGCACGGCAGGTAATCAGTGGCGGCCGCGTCGGGCGCCCGCGTAGCGTCCCGGCCATGAACGCCAAGCGGCCCCTGATCGCCGTCCTCACCGGCGCGGGCATCTCCACCGACTCCGGCATCCCCGACTACCGCGGCCCCAACGGCCTGTGGCAGCGCGATCCGAAGGCGCAGGAGCTGGTCACCATCGGCCCCTACCTCGCGGATTCGGACGTCCGCCGGCGCTCCTGGCAGCTGCGGCGGGAGACCGGCGCGCTCGGCGCCGAACCCAACGCCGGGCACCTCGCCCTGGTCGAACTGGAGCGGTCCGGGCTGCCGGTGCGCGTCCTCACCCAGAACGTCGACGGCCTGCACCAGCGTTCCGGCGTGCCGGAGCGCAAGGTCCTCGAACTCCACGGCACCGCCCACCGGGTGCAGTGCGTCCGCTGCCGGGTGCGCACCCCGATGGCGGAGGCGCTCGCCCGCGTCGAGGCCGGCGAACCCGACCCGGCCTGCCTCGACTGCGGCGGCGTGCTCAAGCCCTGCACCGTGATGTTCGGCGAGATGCTCGACGAGCGGGTCCTCGCCCAGGCCGCGGCGATCGCCCAGAACTGCGACCTGTTCCTCGCCGTCGGCACGCTGCTGCAGGTCCACCCGGCGGCCGGCCTCGCCCAGGTCGCCGTCGACCACGGCGCCACGCTGATCGTCGTCAACGCCGCCCCGACGCCGTACGACGAGGCCGCGGCCGAGGTGATCCGCGAACCCATCTCGCAGGCGCTGCCGCCGCTGGTCCGCCGGATCGTCGCCGGCGACCTGGGCTGACCGCCGCCGTCACAGCCAGGCGATCAACCGCGGCGTGCCGCGGTCCGTCCCCGGCAGCACCGCCCGGCCGCGGACCGGCGCGGTGAACGGGAGGCCGACGACGGCGACCGGCCGGGCACCCGGCGCCAGGTCGAGCCGGTACAGGGCCGCCTCGCCGTAGCGGACGCCGAGGAAGGCGAGCGCGTGCCCGTCGGGGGAGAGAACCGCGTCGGTCGGCCGCGGCCCGTCGGCGGGCAGCAACTGCTCCACCCGTTCGACGGCGGTGAAGTCCGCCGTGAACACCACCCGGTCGAGGTTGTCCTCGGAGGCGCAGAGCAGCGTCCGCCCGTCCAGCCAGAGCCGGGGCGTGCACCACGGCACCCGCTCGGACCCGGGCAGCGCGCCGCCCCGGTCGCCCCGTCCGATCCGCACGGGCTCGACGTACCGGGGGCCGTACGAGGACGCCGGATCGCCGCGGTGCCAGAGCACCGCGCCCCCGTCGGCGAACCCGGCCGCGACCTCGCCGCCCGGCGCGACCACCACCTCGTCCGCCTTGGTCTCCAGCGGGCGGGCCGGCCAGATCCGGTCGCCGTCCAGCGCGAAGTCCGGGCCGGGCACCGCACCGCGGTCGACCGGCGCGGCCGCCGGCGCCGCCAGGTCGTGCGAGGCGGCCCTGCCGTCGGCGGTCGCCCACCAGAGCACGGAGCTGCCGGTGCGGAAGAGCGCCCCGCGCCCGTCCGGCACGGCGCCCGGCTCGGCCGCGGTGGCACGGCCGTCCGCCAGGGCGAAGGCGGCCGCGGCCCGGCCCGAGCCGCCCGGGCCCGGGACCGTTCCCGCCAGCAGGGTGAAGTCGGCGTTGAACCGCTGCCGTTCGGCGGCGGCCGCGGTGTAGCGCGGCGGACCGCACAGCCCCGGCGCGGTCGCACCGTCCGGCAGCACGGCCGCCCGCTCGTCCGAGACCCGGCCCTCGGCCGCCACGACGGCCTGGACGGTCACCAGGTCCGCCTTGCCGTCCGCGGTGGTCGGCGAGGCCACACCCCACCGGTCGCACCAGGCGACCAGCAGCCGGCCGGGTCCGGCGATCGAACCGCCGGCACCGGGCACCACGGGTGCGAGCGGCGCCGCCGCACCGCCGGGCCCGCTGCCCGATGCGGCGGGCGCCGCCCCACCGTCGGCCCGGCAGGCCGGCACCGCGGCCAGCAGAACGGCGACCGGCAGCACGGCCAGCCGGACGCCCAGGAATCGACGACGCATCAGTCCCCCTTCGGCGCGCGCCTGGGCACCCGACGGCCCACCCCCGAACGCGCCCGCTCGATGTGCGGCCCGCACGCTACCAGCCGGGCCCGAGCACCCCGGCCGCCCCGTCCGGGTGCCGCGCGTAGCATGGCAGCGCCCGAGCAGCAGGGAGGTCACCGTGCCGACAGCAGCCTTCGACCCGTGGTCCACGGCCTTCGTCGCCCACCCGTACGACGCCTACGCCGAACTCCGCGCGAAGGCGCCCGTCAGCTGGTACGAGCCCAGCCGGCAGTGGCTGGTCGCCCGGCACGCCGACGTCTCCGCCCTGCTGCGCGACCGCCGGCTCGGCCGCACCTACACCCACCGCTACACCCACGCCGAGTTCGGCCGGCCCGAACCCGACCCCGCGCACGAGCCCTTCCACACCCTCAACGACCACGGCCTGCTCGACCTGGAGGCCCCCGACCACACCCGGATCCGCCGGCTGGTCGCCAAGGCCTTCACCCCGCGCCGGGTCGAGTCGCTGCGCCCCACCGTCGCCCGGCTCGCCGACGACCTCGTCACCGGCCTGCTCGCCGACGGCGGCGGCGACCTGATCGCCGCGGTCGCCGAACCGCTGCCGGTCGCCGTCATCGCCGAAATGCTCGGCGTCCCCGAGGGTGACCGCCACCTGCTCCGCCCCTGGTCCGCCGACATCACCGGCATGTTCGAACTCAACCCGAGCGAGGAGACCGCGCAGCGCGCCGTCCGCGCCAGCACCGAGTTCTCCGACTACCTGCGCGCCCTGATCCGGCAGCGCCGGACCGACCCCGGCGAGGACCTGATCAGCGCCCTCGCCCTGGTCGCCGACGACGGCGACGTGCTCAGCGAACAGGAGGTCGTCTCCACCTGCGTCCTGTTGCTCAACGCCGGACACGAGGCCACCGTCAACACCACCGGCAACGGCTGGTGGGCGCTGTTCCGCAACCCCGGCGAACTCGCCCGGCTGCGCGCCTCGGTGGACGAACTGCTGCCCACGGCCGTCGAGGAGCTGATGCGCTGGGACACCCCGCTGCAGATGTTCGAACGCTGGGTGCTGGAGGACATCGAGGTCGGCGGCGTCCGCATCCCGCGCGGCTCCGAGGTCGCCCTGCTCTTCGGCTCCGCCAACCGCGACCCCGAGCGGTTCACCGACCCCGACCGGCTCGACGTCGGCCGCACCGACAACCCGCACATCACCTTCGGCGCCGGAATCCATTTCTGTCTCGGCGCCCCGCTCGCCAGACTGGAGCTCAACGAGTCCTACGGAGCACTGCTCCGCCGGGCGCCGGGCCTGCGGCCGGTCCGCGAGCCCGACTGGCGCCCCGGGTACGTGATCCGCGGACTCGACGCGTTGGTGGTCGAAGTCTGAGGAGGGTGCCGTGGGAGCGGCGACAGGGGCACTGCTGGGCTTGGCGATCGGCGACGCCATGGGACATCCCACCGAGTTCGACACCATGGCGGGCATCACCGCCGGCTGCCCCGAGTGGCGCCGGCTGCCGCTGCCCGACCCGGCCCGGGTCACCGACGACACCCAGATGACCCTCGCCCTCGGCCGGGCCCTGCGCACCGCCCTGGAGCGCGGCCCGCTCACCCCGCTGCGCCTGGAGCGGCCGCTGCGCGAGGAGTTCGTCGACTGGTGGCGCTCGCCGGAGAACACCCGCGCGCCCGGCCGGACGTGCATGCGCTCCTGTTGGCGGCTCAGCCAGGACGGCCTCCGCTGGCAGGAGGCGAGCGACACCGGCTCCAAGGGCTGCGGCGCCAACATGCGGGTCGCCCCGCTCGGCCTTGTCCGCGAACTGACCCCGGCCCAGCTCCACGGAGCCGCCCAGCTGCAGTCCGGCCTCACCCACGGCCACCCCACCGCGCTGGCCGCGAGCGTGCTCACCGCGTACACCGTCCGGCTGCTCGTCGACGGCGCCGCCCCCGCCGAACTGCCGCGCCTGCTGCGCGCGTACGCCACCGAGCACCGCACCCGCTACGACGAGTTCTGGCTCGGCGACCTCGCCGCGCACGCCCAGGACCGCTCACCGCAGGAGTTCGTCACCCGCGGCTGGGACGAGTGCCTCTTCGTCCTCGACCGGCTGGACGCGGCCCTCGCCCGGCCCTCCCTCGACACCGACCCGTGCGAGATCACCGGGGCCGGCTGGATCGCCGAGGAGGCCTTCGCCACCGGCCTGCTGTGCTTCCTGCTGCTGCCCGACGACCCGGTCGCCGCGGTGCGCCGGGCCGCCTTCTCCTCCGGCGACTCCGACTCCATCGCCTGCCTCACCGGCGCCTTCGCCGGCGCCCGGCACGGCGAGGCCGCCTGGCCGGCCGAGTGGGCCGGGCGGATCGAGTACCGCGACGAACTCCTCGCCCTCGGCGCACTCTGGGACTGACTCCTGCTCAGTCCGACACGATGCCCGCCGCCCGGGCCGCCGCCAGCCACTCGGGGAAGCCGTCCAACAGTCGGTCGTACAGCTCGGCGTCCGGGACGGCCCCCGGGTCCCGGCCGGCCGGGAAGAAGCCCGCGTTGTCGACCGGCCGCGCGGCGGGGACGGGGAGCTCGTCCAGCCGGTGCAGGAAGGCGAACTCCTGGTCGGCCGGATCGCCGAAGCCCACGAACTGCCAGTAGATCGGCAGTTCGGCCGCCAGGCACAGCAGCTCCCGGGCCGCACCGCGTGCGGTCGGGCCGCCGTCCGTCTGGAACACCACCAGCGCCGGCACCCCGGCTCCGGACAGCTGGTGGTGCCGGACCACCGCCTTCATCGCCAGGTGGTAGTTGGTGCGGCCCATGTGTCCGAGCCCGGCGTGCAGTTCACCGATCCGGCCGTCGTGGCGGCCGAGCACGAGCTCGGCCACGCCGTCCACCTCGGTGGAGAAGAACACCACCGGCACCCGCCCGTCCTCGTCCAGGTGCGCGGAGAGCGCCAGCACCTGCTCGGCGAACCGCTGCACCGCGCCGGACCGGTAGAACGGCCGCATCGACCCCGACCGGTCCAGCACCAGGTACACCGCGGCCCGCGCCCCGCCCAGCCCGGACTTCTCCAGGCTCACCCGCGCCGAGCCGTAGTGGCCGACCAGCCCGGGCGCCGCCGCCGCCACCTTCTCCAGGCTCAGGCCCACCGGATCAGTCCCTGGTCCGGAACCGCGACCGGCCCGCCGGCGGAACCGGGGGAGCGGCCGGCGCCGCAGGAGCGACGGGCACCGCGGCCGGCTCGGCGACGGGCTCCGGCAGCGGATAGCGGTCGCCCAGGGCGGACCGGTCGCCCTCCGCGAACGCCGCCACCAGGTCGTCCGCCACCCGCAGCACCACCTGCACGCCCTCCACCTCGGCGACCCAGTCCGCCGGCAGACCGGCGACGCCGTACATCGCGCCGACCAGATTGCCGCAGACCGCGCCGGTGGAGTCGCTGTCCCCGGAGTGGTTCGCCGCCAGCACCAGCGCCTCGCGCGCGTCGGCACCGACCAGCGCCGCGTACACCGCCATCGCCAGGCACTCCTCGGCGATCCAGCCAAGCCCGACCTGCTCCACCCGCTCGGGGCACGCCGGACCGAGCCCGGCCACCCGGACCGCCCGCCGCAGCGCCGCCACTGTCTCCTCACTGCCCGGGTACGCCGCCGTCTGCTCCACGGCCTCCTCGACCGCCTGTCGCAGCTCCGCCCCGTGCACCAGCCGCTCGACCAGCGCCGCGAACGCGCCCGCCGCCAGATAGCCCGTCGGGTGCCCGTGCGTCAGCTGCGCGCAGTCCGCCGCCAGTTCGAAGGCCCGCCGGACACCCAGCCCGGCCAGCCCGAACGGCGCCGACCGCATCACCGTGCCGCAGCCCTTCGACTGCGCGTTCACCTCGCCGTGCCGGCCGTACGCCACCGCCGGCAGGTATCCGTACCCGGCGAGCCCGCTCGTGCAGGCCGTCCCCGGCGCCCGCGAGGCGTACAGGAAGTCCTGCGCGAGCAGCCAGCCGTCGGGGTGGCGCTCCGGCCCCGGCAGCCGCTGGGTCAGCATCCAGCGCCGGTACGCCCGGTGGACGTCCTCCCGGGAGCCGCCGCGCAGCAGGCCCTCGGCGGTGAATAGCGTCATCTGGGTGTCGTCGGTGACCTCGCCGCCCCGGCCGCCCGCGGCCGGCGACCGCAGCCCCTGCGGCCCGAAGCGGTCCCTGATGTCGTCCAGCCGCTTGAACTCCACCGGCCAGCCCAGCGCGTCGCCGAGCGCCCCGCCCACCAGCGAGCCGCGCACCCGGTCCCGGTACTCCGCCACACTCTCCCCCTCCGTCGAACCTCGTGTCGGCCCCGTGTCGGAACCCGGATCGGGACCCGGGCCGAGACCCGCCTCAGCCCTCGATCGCCCCGGCGCGCCCGTCGAGCGCCGCACGGTCCGCGGCGGCCCGGCCGGCCGCCCAGCCCTCGCCGTCGCTCACCCGCACCCGCTGCGAGACCAGCTTCGGGAACATCCGTCCCACCGTGTCGTCCACCGCCTGCCCCCGGGCGGCCAGCACCGGCAGCAGGCGCTCGTCCGGCACCAGCTGCTCCGAGGTGCCGTCCTCGCGCAGGTGCCGGCCGGCCGCGGCCTCCGCCGTCGCCCGCTCGGTCGCCTCGGTGAGCCGCTCCCGGATCCGCGCAGCATAGGAGATCAGGAAGGACTGACGGAACGCCTTCGTCCGCGGCGCGCCGTCCTGGTGCCGGCGGCTGCCCGCCCGGCTCATCGCCGTCGTCGCCTGCACCAGCAGCGAGGTGTACAGCAGCTCCACCGCGTCCAGGTCGGCGTCGAAGCCGACCACCGTGCAGAACCCGAACTCCTTCGCCCACACCACCCGGCACCGGTTGGCCGCCGCCACCGCGTCCAGCAGCATCGCCTTCGGGCTCTCGTACGGCTGGTCGACCCCGATCCGCAGCGCCGCCGGCGCGTCCTTCGCCGCGCCGCCCGCCGCCAGCAGCGCCTCGTCGATGGAGTGCTGCGCCATCAGCTGCTGGGCCTTCGCGGTCAGCGCCTCCGCCTCGTCCGGGTACTCGGTCGACTCGGCCTTCGCCAGCAGTGCCCGGATCCGCCCGAGCATCCGCGGCTCGCCCGCCGACCGCGCTCCGGCCGGGGCAGCGGCCCGAGCGGCGCCCGGCCGCCCCGGCGCCGGCCCGACCGGCTCGACCGGTGGCAGCAGCGCCCAGGCGCGCAGCAGCTCCAGCGCGGCCGTCGCCACCGCGAACCGGTCCAGCCGGTGCCGGCCGGCGAACTCCGGCAGGTACGCCTCGTCCGTCCCCCACCACACCTCGACCGCCAGCTCCCGCAGCTGTTCGTGCCAGCGCCGGTCCAGCGAGGCCGCCGGATGCCGTCGGCCCTCCGCCGCGATCAGGTCCACCGCGAGCGCCAGGTGCACCGGCCCCAGCTCGCGCCGGACCACCCGCGCCAGGTCGGCGGGCCGCCAGCCGGCCGTCCAGCACCGGCCGACCGCGCTCTCCGCGAACGCCAGCAGCGCCCGGCCGACCTCCGGCCACTGCTCGGCCGACGCGGCCAGCAGCGAGGCGCCGCCGTCCAGCGCGTACTCCAGCGTGCCGGCGGGTGCCGCCACGACCTGCTGCACCGCCCGGGCCAGCAGCCCTTCGACGGCGGACTCCTGCCCGCCCCTGCTGCTGCGCCTGCCCACGATGCCTCTTCCGTCCACGTCCGTCGGCGATGTCCGTCGACGTTTTCCGTCGGCGGTCGACCGCACCCGCCGTCCATGATGCCGGAGCGCCGACGGCGGCGGCCGGGCCCGCGGACGGGCCCCGGGCCACCGCGGAGTGAATCACGCAGTTCTCCGGCAACTACTCGGGACCGCCACTCGTCCTGCATTCTGTAGGGGCAGCACGCGCAGCCGATGCGCGACGGGGTGTCAGGGAGGTGGCCGCATGGCCGTAGAGCCGTGGAGGCAGCCGCAGCAGCCGTTCGGGCCGCCGCCGCAGCCCTGGCAGCCGGCCCAGACCCCGCAGTCGGCGATGCGCGCCGCCCACGCGGACCGCGAGCGGACGGTGGACGTGCTGAAGGCCGCCTACGCCGAGGGCCGGCTGACGGCGGAGGAGTACTCGCAGCGCTTCGACGTCGCGCACCGTGCGCAGACGTACGGTCAGCTCGCCCAGCTGGTCGCCGACCTGCCGTCCGGGCCGATGGTGGCGCCGATGGGCGCGGCCGTGCCGGTCGTCCCGCCGACCTTCATGCCCCCGCCGGTGTACGCGCCGCCGCGCACCAACGGCATGGCGATCGCCTCGATGGTGCTGGGCCTGCTCTGTGTGCCGACCTTCGGCGCGCTGGGCATCCCGGCCGTGGTGACGGGGCACATCGCGAAGTCGCAGCTGCGCTCCGGCCGCGAGGAGGGCGACGGCATGGCGACCGCAGGCCTGGTGATCGGCTGGCTCTCGGTGGCCGGCTGGGCGATGATGATGCTGCTGGCCGTGGTGTCCACCGCCTGACGCGGCGTGTCCGATTCGCCCCGAGGGGGTCGGGACGCCGGGCGTGAGAAGTGGCGGCCGTCACGGATGTGTGGTACGACCTCCGGACGTTCCCGCACCGTTCAGGTGATCCCAGGCTCGCCCGGGTGAGCAGCGGCGTTGCATTTGTTTTGACCGCCGCCGATGCGCTAGGTACGCTCTGATTCGTGCCTGGGGTGTCCCCGGGTCCTTGTGCGTGCCAGTAGACCGGCCGCCGTAGCAGAGCGCTGATCCCGCTCTCGCCGTGCGAGCGCCGTCGCTGTTCATCAGCTCATGGGATTCCGCGATTCCTCCGCCAGAGGGTTCAACACGCCCGACCGCGTGGGTCGGAGCGTCGAGGGCGCCGCAGGTTAGTTTTACGCAGCCTTGGCACACAGAAAACGGAGAAACGGTGCCTACGATCCAGCAGCTGGTCCGAAAGGGCCGGCAGGACAAGGTCGAGAAGAACAAGACGCCCGCTCTGAAGGGCTCGCCCCAGCGTCGCGGCGTTTGCACGCGTGTGTACACGACCACCCCGAAGAAGCCGAACTCGGCGCTTCGTAAGGTCGCCCGTGTGCGCCTCACCAGCGGGATCGAGGTCACCGCCTACATCCCGGGCGAGGGCCACAACCTGCAGGAGCACTCCATCGTGCTGGTCCGCGGTGGCCGTGTGAAGGACCTTCCTGGTGTCCGCTACAAGATCATCCGCGGCTCCCTTGACACCCAGGGTGTCAAGAACCGCAAGCAGGCCCGCAGCCGCTACGGCGCCAAGAAGGAGAAGTAAGAATGCCTCGTAAGGGCCCCGCCCCGAAGCGCCCGGTCATCATCGACCCGGTTTACGGCTCCCCGCTGGTGACCTCGCTGGTCAACAAGATCCTGCTGCACGGCAAGCGCTCCACCGCCGAGCGGATCGTGTACGGCGCCCTCGAGGGCGTTCGCGAGAAGACCGGCGCCGACCCGGTGGTCGCGCTCAAGCGCGCCCTGGAGAACGTCAAGCCGACCCTCGAGGTCAAGTCCCGCCGTGTCGGTGGCGCGACCTACCAGGTCCCGGTCGAGGTCAAGCCCGGCCGTGCCAACACCCTGGCGCTGCGCTGGCTCGTCGGCTACTCCCGCGCCCGTCGCGAGAAGACCATGACCGAGCGTCTGCTCAACGAGATCCTCGACGCCAGCAATGGCCTGGGTGCGTCCGTGAAGCGCCGCGAGGACACCCACAAGATGGCCGAGTCCAACAAGGCCTTCGCGCACTACCGCTGGTAGTCCGAACCCCGTCACTAGACAGAGAGAGAACGAGCCACCATGGCTGCAACCTCCCTTGACCTCGCCAAGGTCCGCAACATCGGGATCATGGCGCACATCGACGCGGGCAAGACCACCACCACCGAGCGGATCCTGTTCTACACCGGTGTCTCGTACAAGATCGGTGAGGTCCACGACGGCGCTGCCACGATGGACTGGATGGAGCAGGAGCAGGAGCGCGGCATCACCATCACGTCGGCCGCGACGACCTGTCACTGGACGCTCGACGGCGTCGACAACACCATCAACATCATCGACACCCCCGGCCACGTCGACTTCACCGTCGAGGTGGAGCGCTCGCTGCGCGTGCTCGACGGTGGCGTGACGGTGTTCGACGGCGTCGCCGGCGTCGAGCCCCAGTCCGAGACCGTGTGGCGGCAGGCTGACCGCTACGGTGTCCCGCGCATCTGCTTCATCAACAAGCTGGACCGCACGGGCGCCGACTTCTACTTCTGCGTGCAGACCATCGTGGACCGCCTCGGCGCCACCCCGCTGGTCATGCAGCTCCCGATCGGCGCGGAGTCCGACTTCGTCGGCGTCGTCGACCTGGTGAAGATGAAGGCCCTGGTCTGGTCGCCGGACGCCCCCAAGGGCGAGATGTACGAGACCGTCGACATCCCGGCCGACCTCGCCGACAAGGCCGCCGAGTACCGCGAGCAGCTGATCGACACCGTGTCGAACGTCAGCGACGAGGTGATGGAGATCGCCCTGGAGGGCGAGGACATCCCCGAGGAGCTGCTGATCGCCGCGATCCGCAAGGGCACGCTGGCCTCGAACTTCACCCCGATCTTCTGCGGCTCCGCGTTCAAGAACAAGGGCGTTCAGCCCCTGCTCGACGCGGTCGTGAAGTACCTGCCGTCGCCGCTGGACATCGAGGGCATCGAGGGCACCAAGCCGGGCAACGACGAGGAGAAGATCGTCCGCCAGGCTTCGGACGACGAGCCGCTCGCCGCCCTGGCGTTCAAGATCATGTCCGACCCGCACCTGGGCAAGCTCACCTTCGTCCGCGTGTACTCCGGCCGCCTGGAGTCCGGCACCTCGGTGCTGAACTCCGTCAAGGGCAAGAAGGAGCGCATCGGCAAGATCTACCGCATGCACGCGAACAAGCGTGAGGAGATCGACTCGGTGGGCGCCGGCGACATCATCGCCGTCATGGGCCTGAAGCAGACCACCACCGGTGAGACGCTGTCCGACGAGAAGCAGCCGGTCATCCTGGAGTCCATGGACTTCCCGGCCCCGGTCATCCGCGTCGCGATCGAGCCCAAGTCCAAGGGTGACCAGGAGAAGCTGGGTGTCGCCATCCAGCGTCTCGCCGAGGAGGACCCGTCCTTCCAGGTCAACACGGACGAGGAGACCGGCCAGACCATCATCGCGGGTATGGGCGAGCTGCACCTCGAGGTGCTCGTCGACCGTATGCGCCGTGAGTTCAAGGTCGAGGCCAACGTCGGCAAGCCGCAGGTCGCGTACCGCGAGACGATCCGCAAGGCCGTCGAGCGCATCGACTACACGCACAAGAAGCAGACCGGTGGTTCGGGTCAGTTCGCGAAGATCCAGATCGCGATCGAGCCGCTGGAGTCCGGCGAGGGCTACGAGTTCGTCAACAAGGTCACCGGTGGCCGCGTGCCGAAGGAGTACATCCCCTCGGTCGACGCCGGTTGCCAGGAGGCCATGGAGTTCGGCGTGCTCGCCGGCTACCCGCTCCAGGGCGTCCGCGTGATCCTGCTCGACGGTGCGTCGCACGACGTCGACTCGTCCGAGCTCGCGTTCAAGATCGCCGGTTCGATGGCCTTCAAGGAAGGCGCCAGGAAGGCCGGTCCGGCCCTTCTGGAGCCGATGATGGCCGTCGAGGTCACCACGCCCGAGGACTACATGGGCGATGTGATCGGCGACATCAACTCCCGCCGTGGCCAGATCCGGGCCATGGAGGAGCGTCACGGTGCGCGCGTCGTCAAGGCGCTCGTGCCGCTCTCCGAGATGTTCGGCTACGTCGGTGACCTGCGCAGCAAGACCTCTGGTCGCGCAAGCTACTCGATGCAGTTCGACTCGTACGCCGAGGTTCCGCGGAACGTGGCGGACGACATCATCGCCAAGGCCAAGGGCGAGTAAGGCCGGCACCGCCGGTCAACGGTTCGGCCCGTTATTCGGGACGAATCAGACCCCTTAGGCTAGAAGGAGGTAACCCGGGGCGAATCCCCACGGATTCCCCCGGGCCCTCCCGGCACCCCACCCCGCGGGACGGCATGGAGCGCTACCAGCGCCCCGTTCCCAATCCCGATCAAAGACCAACTGACGTCGTACGGCGTACAGAACTGTCCTCAGGAGGACTGCAGTGGCGAAGGCGAAGTTCGAGCGGACGAAGCCCCACGTCAACATCGGCACCATCGGTCACATCGACCACGGTAAGACCACGCTGACCGCGGCGATCACCAAGGTGCTGCACGACGCGTACCCGGAGATCAACCCCTTCACGCCGTTCGACCAGATCGACAAGGCGCCGGAGGAGCGTCAGCGCGGTATCACCATCTCGATCGCTCACGTCGAGTACCAGACCGAGGCGCGTCACTACGCCCACGTTGACTGCCCGGGTCACGCTGACTACATCAAGAACATGATCACCGGTGCGGCCCAGATGGACGGTGCGATCCTCGTCGTCGCCGCCACCGACGGCCCGATGCCGCAGACCAAGGAGCACGTCCTCCTGGCCCGCCAGGTCGGCGTCCCCTACATCGTCGTCGCCCTGAACAAGGCCGACATGGTGGACGACGAGGAGATCCTGGAGCTCGTCGAGCTCGAGGTCCGTGAGCTCCTCTCCGAGTACGAGTTCCCGGGCGACGACCTGCCGGTCGTGCGCGTCTCGGCGCTGAAGGCGCTCGAGGGCGACAAGGAGTGGGGCGAGAAGCTCCTCGGCCTCATGGCCGCCGTGGACGAGGCCATCCCGACCCCGGCCCGTGCCACCGAGCTCCCGTTCCTGATGCCGATCGAGGACGTCTTCACGATCACCGGTCGTGGCACCGTCGTCACCGGTCGCATCGAGCGTGGTGTCCTCAAGGTCAACGAGACCGTCGACATCATCGGCATCAAGACCACCAAGACCACCACCACGGTCACCGGTATCGAGATGTTCCGCAAGCTGCTCGACGAGGGCCAGGCCGGTGAGAACGTCGGTCTGCTCCTCCGTGGCATCAAGCGCGAGGACGTCGAGCGCGGCCAGGTCATCATCAAGCCGGGTTCGGTCACGCCGCACACCGACTTCGAGGCCCAGGCCTACATCCTGTCGAAGGACGAGGGTGGCCGCCACACCCCGTTCTTCAACAACTACCGCCCGCAGTTCTACTTCCGTACCACGGACGTGACCGGCGTCGTGACCCTCCCCGAGGGCACCGAGATGGTCATGCCGGGCGACAACACCGCCATGACCGTCGCGCTGATCCAGCCCGTCGCCATGGAGGAGGGCCTCAAGTTCGCCATCCGTGAGGGTGGCCGCACCGTCGGCGCCGGCCAGGTCACCAAGATCGTCAAGTGACGATCTGACCCTGGTCCGTCGTAGACAGGCTCGCCGCAAGGCAAACGGAAGGGCCCGCCCCCTCCGTCCGCGAGGACGGGGAGGGCGGGCCCTTCCGCGTTGTCCGGGGCCGGCGGTGCACCACCGGCCCGCCGCGGCCGGCTCAGAGCCCGGCGGTGTACTCCGTGCACGTGTCGTACGAGGGGAGCAGGCCGCTCGCCAGCGCCTCGGCCAGCGAGGGCGCGGCGGCGTCCCGGGCGGAGAGCTGCGGCTGCTCGGCCGGCCACTCGATGCGCAGGTCCGGATCCAGCGGGTGCACCCCGTGCTCGCCGACCGGGTTGAACGTCTCCGAGCACAGGTACGAGAGCGTCGCGTCGTCGGTCAGTGCGCAGAAGCCGTGGCCCAGGCCCTCCGGCACGTACACCGCGCGGCGGTCCGTGTCGTCCAGCCGGACGCCCTCCCAGCGGCCGAAGGTGGGGGAGCCGACCCGCAGGTCGACCACCACGTCCAGCACCGCGCCGCGCACACAGGTCACGTACTTGGCCTGGCCGGGCGGCACGTCCGCGAAGTGGATGCCGCGCACCACGCCCCGGGCGGACACCGAGAGGTTGCCCTGGGCGAGTCGGAGCGGGTGCCCGACGCGCTCGGCCAGCCGGTCGAAGCGGTACCACTCGGTGAACAGGCCGCGCGGGTCGCCGTGCAGCTGCGGGGTGATCTCGAAGGCCCCTTCGATCGCCAACTCACGGAACTTCACCGGGACTTCTCCTCCTGCAACAGGTCCAGCAGGTACTGGCCGTACCCGCTCTTCAGCAACGGCTCGGCGAGCGCGCGCAGTCGGTCGCCGTCGAT
>NZ_JBFBJZ010000026.1:0-114315 GCF_040686255.1 Kitasatospora sp. NPDC085879
CCGGGCCCTCGGCATGCCCACCGTCCGACGGCAACCCCACGACCTTCAACCTGGAGATCACCCCAGATCAGCCGACGCGAAGCGAAACACGGAGGCTAGGCCTGAGTCAAGTGCTGTTGGACGGCACACGGCAGCGCGTCGCGGATCAGGCAGTGCGCCGCTTGCGTGGCGGCCTGCTCAAGCGTCAGGCCTCCCAGCCCTGCCGGGCTGCAGAGCCAGTCGCCGCTGTTGCACTTGGTGATGGTCCGCGTCCTGTACTGGGTTCCCACCTCGTGGTCCAGGACACCCGGGATGATTCGCTGCAAGACCTTCGGATCGGCGAACAGCTCCACCAGCACGATGCTGCTTCCCACCGTGGAGCCGACGACGTCGGGTCCGGTGCTGAGGGCCTTCTCGACGGCAACGACCCGTCGAGTAGCCGACGAGAGCAAGGCAGCCGTCCGTGGCGAGTTTCGCGGCTTCCTCGTTCAGGCTGGCCACGACCGCCTTTTCGGCTGCGGTGGTGCCGTTCTCGTCCGGGAAGGACTTGCCCTGGAAGATGGCGAGATCAACCGGATGCAGTGCCAGGTAGTCCACCTGGACGATGTGATCGACGACGAGCCCGGCTGATGCCAATTCCGCGGTGAGGGGGTCGGTGAAGACCGTCCCTTGGTGTTGTCGCCGAATCCGCCGGCGTACAGGATCGTGATCTTCTTGCATGTGGTTGCCGGCACTGTCTGCGCCCCTGGAGCGGTCGTGCCGCCCGGTGCGGAGGGTGCGGAGGGTGCGGAGGGTGCGGAGGGTGCGGAGGGTGCGGAGGGTGCGGAGGATGCGGATGGGGCCTGGAATGGCGCCGACGGTTGTTGGCTCGGTGTCGTGACCGTGAACGTGGCGCTGGTCTGGATGGCCCCGCTGATCGCGCTGATGGTGACTGCGCCGGCAGGGGTTGATGCCGGGATCGTCAGGCCGGCGGTGAAGGTGCCGTTCGGAGCGGGGGTGGCGCTGGCCACCTGTGTCGCTCCGATGCTGATCGTGACAGCGTGCCCGAGGCTTGCCGTGTCCACCCAGCCGGTCCCGTTGACAGTCACGGACGTGCCTGCGGGACCCTGCGTGGGACTGAGGGCGATGGCCTCGCCCACGGCGAAGGCGGGACCTGCCGATAACATCCCCATGATCACCGCGATGGCCGTGGCCATCGCGGCCAAAAGCCTTCGGCTGGGAGGGGCGGCGGCGTCCCGCTCGCCTGGTGGTGCGTCAGATGTGCGTATGGGGACGCGAAGGACTGATGTTCGAGGCATGAATCACCTCTCGGTGTCCGAGGTCCCCCCACCGCCTGCGACGTTATGGGTTGCGACCAGTGAAGGCGTCCGCCGGTAAACCGAACGGGACGCTGCAGGGCCAGCCCGTTGTCGCAGGCGATGGTGCGGCGTGTCTGGCGCCCGGGGCTTGACACGGCGGGGTGAGAGGGGTAGACCGGAATAACCAAGTAATTGCTTGGGTTGTTGGGTGGTCGGTCGAGAAGCGTCGCTGTGGACCGCGTCGAGCCGGACCGTCCCTGGTGAGTGCCTGTGCGCTCTTGCGTCCCTCGTCGGCGGCTTTTCGGGCCTACGTGCCCTGCCGGGCCGCCTCCACTGCTGACTGCAACAGGACTGCTCATGTTTCTCGCACCTGTTTCTACTCGGAGTCCCGGTTCGGGCGATGCCGAGGTCCTGGCACTGCGGTCGTACGGATCGGCAGGTTCCGGGGGACGCGGCACTGACCGGGTGAACCGGTCTTCACGCCGGTGGACGTTCGCAGTGGCGCCGGGAGCGGAGGCCGTGCCGCTGGCCCGGCACGCCGTCGCCGGGATTCTCGAGGCATGGGGTGTCGGCCTGGAGCCGGACCTGGAGTACGCGGTGGCGCTGATCGTGACAGAACTGGTCACGAACGCGGTGGTACACGCGGGGCGGGTCACGCCGCGCATAGCCGTGACGGTGGAGGCCGGGGAGAGCGGCGGGCTCGGCGTGGGCGTGGGGGACAACGATCCCGGGCGGCCTTCGGCCGGCGCGGCGCCGATGGACGCGACCGGCGGCCGCGGCCTGGCGATCATCGAGGTGCTGCTCGCCGAGCTGGGCGGAGACACTGTCACGTGGCGCAATGCGGACGGTGGCAAGACGGTGTGGGTGCAATTTCCCGCAGCGGGGCGATGCACGGAGTGTGCGGCGTGAGCCGCGTGGCTCCTGCCTCCCGGTTGTCGGGCAGGCGCGGGGCTGACGGTCTTGGACGCTTCGCCCGCGTGGAAGGCATGCGGTCGCGCTACGGGGGCTCCTGTCTACCGTCCGTGTCGGCCTGTGCGGGGGCAGCTTCGAGCAAGGGCGGCGGTCGGCCCGAGAAGCCGGGCTGGCGCAGGTGGGTCCTCAGCTGTCCAGGCTCCGGCCGACGACCGGCAACTGGTTCGTGTGCTGCCGGAGTGCTGGGCTGTTCGAGTCAGAGACGGACCGTTCTGCGCCGCCATCGGATCGGGGAGGGCGCGGTGGATTCGGTGTTGGGCCTGCAGGCTCTGGCGGGGGTCGGGCTGCGCAGGTAGAGAGGAGCTCCGGTCGCGGCAGCGGGGGCTGAGTTTTGTCAGTTGTACGGATGCGAGGAGTGGGTGGTCATGGAGAAGGAGATCGAGGAGTCTCGTTGTGCCGCGGTGGAGAGTCTGAGCCACTGTGGTGACCCCGAGATCGACCATCTGATCGACGAGATCAAGAGCCCGGAGAGCACCCGGGCGCTGTACGAGATGCCCGTGAGAGTGCCCCGCCAACGGACGGGGTCTTCCGCCGGGCAGTCCGGGAACGGCAGCTGAGGACGCGGCGGGTCGGCATGGTTCGAACGGAACGGCGGGTGCGAGTGTTCCGTGAGGCCCCCGGCCAGTGGACCTGGGAGTGCCGCGCCTCGCGGATCGGATGCCAATCCACCCGGCGTTGCTCCGGATCGCCCCACAGCAGTCAGATGGATGCACTGGAAGCCGCGCTCGCACACGTACGGCACCGGCGCAGAGCGGGAGAGGCAGTCCCGTTCCTGATTCTGTGCACCGTCGCCGCGCTCGGTATCGGGACCGGAGTCGCAGGCTGGTTTGCCGCCGCCATCGATCGTCTGTGAGCCGGACCGATCCCACGCAGGAACCCTGCGCCGGCTCGGGGCGGTCCGGCGACCGGCCGACACCGGCCCGCGCAACTTCGACACCGATGGACCCCGGGCTGCCCTCGGGCAGCATGAGCATGCGATGGTGCGTCACCTACCGCACAAGGTGACGCACCATCGCATGGCAGTGGCGCAGCCGCTTCGAGCCGCAGCTGCGCCACCTGATGGGGGAGCGGCACCGTCTCCTCTCCCCGGCGGGGAAGGTAGTGGCTGCGATGGCACACGGGGAGGCCCAGTGCGGCTTTTGGGGTCGGTGGGCCTCACAGGTGGGGGCTGAGCGATGGGCGTCACGTACCGCCTGCCCGCACGGTGAGCCACGCGGTTCCGAGCGGTCCCGTGTGAGATCGTCCGGCCGTGTCCGGACCGATCCCAGCACTATGCAGCCGGCAGCATGTGGAGCTCGCCGCCGGGCCGTGCGGTTGCCAACGGAGAAGCGGGGCCAGGGCAGCCTTCGCCATGCCGTCCTGTCGCCGTGGTCACCGTTGGACAGCCCGTCCAGGGTGGTCTGAAGGCAGACACGCGCCACATGGCGGATGTTCCTGCTCCGGATCGACCGCAACGTGGTGGATGACGGGCCCTTTCCGGGGGCCGTCGCGATTCATCAGCTCGTCTGAGGCGGTGGCACCTTGACCGTGAAATCCCGCACAGCGGATCCCCCGCCCCCTTGCCATTGCCAGGCCACCGAGGTGGAGCCGCAGACCGCGGTGGACGGGGCGGACGATCCCGGTGGCGAGCGGTCCCGGTGCCAGTCCGGGCATCTGTGGTACGGCCGCCTCAAACCGTCGCGAGTGGGCGTCCAGACCCAGGACTGGTGTGTCTGCTGCGGCAGAACGCGCGATCTGCGGGGGCAGTGACGGGTGTGGAGAGGTACGTCATCGCCTATGGAATGGCCCGGACCGAGGCGCGCGAACTACTCCATCGGCGGTAGCCCGGGACCTGCGGGATATGCGGACAGCGGCTGCCCGACGACTACCTCCACTCGCAGGACGTCAACATCGACCACATCCGCCCCTGGGGACACGGCGGCCCCGACACCCTGGAGAACATTCAGATCGCCCACAAGACGTGCAACCTCGCCGACGCCAGCTCCTGTACGGGCTGCCCCGGATGCCCTGAGCAGCACGGTGGACGCCACAGCCGGGAGCAGTCGACGACCGCGCCGGGCGCCACCTGCCCGACAGGACAGGGCGACTCGCAGTGACCATGCAGGAGTTCCTGATGACCAGAGAAGCGCTGAGGCAAGAAGTCGAGCGACTGGTAGGGCATGCGCCGGTCCTCGCAGAGACCACCGACCGGATCATGGCAGCCGTCGATGTCTACCTGTTGGACCAGCGCCGCTGCCACCTCGATGACGCCGAAGACGGCGAGCTGGGCGGCATGTGGCGCTAGATCCGCACGGATCCCGCCGCCGGCACGTAGGCACAGAAGAGAGCACAACGTTGAACACAACGAGAATTTCCATGCTGGGGTTGCTCACCGACCGTCAACTCACACTGCTGCGAATGATCGCCTCCGGAATGACACAGGCGAGAGCCGCGGAGGAGGTGGGAAAGTCGGAAGCCACGGTGAATCACATGATGCACGTCATACGGCAGCGACTCGGGGCCGCCTCCACTGCAGAGGCCGTCGCCGCAGCGGGCATGGTCCAGTTGCCGGTGACGCTCAGGCGGCGGAGAAGGCGCCTGCCACCACCCGACGACGATCCACGGTTCGCGATTCGTGGGATGCGGCAAGTGCGCGACCACCACGGGATCATCCGATGGCAGAAGACGTGACCGGGCAGCACACAGGCCCCGAACTGGTCGCTGGCTGCGCCCTGGTGACGGACAAGGCTCCTGGTTGTCGGGTTCGAGGTACGGCTGCTGATCGAGCTGAACTGTGTCGGGAAGCTGCACTGGTTGCGGCAGCTGGTCGATCGGTCGCACCGCCCTTCCCGTGATGGCGCCCCGAACAAGGCCGGGCTCCAGACGCCGCGGCGGACCCGCGAGAGTGCCGAGGCGCTGGCCCACCACACCGACGGTGCCCGCATCGCGGGTCTGCTTGCACAGAGTTGCCTCGGAACAGGGTGGCCCCTTTCCGCTGGGCCCGCCCGGGACAAGACCCCAACTTCTCCTGGCGGGCCTCGCGGTTCCCTGCGACGGTCGGAGGCAGGCCGTGCTCGAGGTCCGCCGCCGGCTCTTCTGTTTCCGTGCCTGGTGTGCCGCCCGGCAGACTGCGCCGCACGTTGGCAGCAGGTCGCTCCTCCGTGGGGCCGGTGCGTTCGCCTTGAGGGGCCGGCCGACGCGGTGGGCGCCCAGGCGGACCCGCGCCTGTGCCCGGAACACCTCGCACGATCACAACGGCGGCGTGGCGCGCAACGCTCGTGTCTGCAGCACCGAGATGGGGGCGAATCGGAAAGCCGATGAGCACTGCGGGAAGGATCTGCCCCGCAAGGCTCATCGATGTGGCGTACTTTCGCTCCCCGGGCTCCCCGGGCTCCCCGGGCTCCCGGGAGCTGGTCGCTGGCGCTGCCAGTCGTGTGCCGGGTGCGGCGCCTTCGGGTGACGACGAGGAGGCTGGCGCCCGGACGGTCAGGCGGTTGCCACTGGCGGTGACAGTGCCGAGCTCGGCATCGTCGACGTGGTGGAGTCAGAGGTCTTGGAGGAAATCGTCAGTCACGACCGTTCGTGATCACGGCGCTGATGACGCTCCGTGGGCCCTGGCGCGGAAGTGATCCAGAGCCAGTTCTTCACGAACCCGCGACAACCGGTGAACCATGGGCCGGCTGAATCCGTTCATCCGAGTAAGCCAGCCAGCAGCCGGACCTGCTGTTCCCGTCCACTGTCCGACGAGTTGCCCCAGGAGAATACCGTGATCACCTTCCGTGGCCCTTGGCGGATTAGGGTCGTCACCAAGTCCGCCAGATTCGACCAGCGCCTGGTGGTCAGGACCGCCACGAGAACTGTGATCATTCCTGGCAACGAGGGGGTCTCCCGCGTCATCGACGAGCACACGTGGAGCCTGTCGTTGGAACACAACCACTGGGGCGCGGGATGGCGGCCCAACATCCGGGTCACCCCTGGTCCCGTCTCCACATGTGCTGGTGGTCGCAGCCAGGAACTGTGGAGCACGGACTGGGACTTCGAGGGGCACGACCCCAACCGGCGGAACCTCGTGATCCGCCTGGACCAGATCGTAGACATGCAAGAGGCCCCGACGCCGACCCCCAGCCCGGCCAGGCTCGTCGACCGGATTCCCACTGCCATACCCGGCATTCGGACAACCCCGGGATCGGATTCCCCCGTCGGTACCGCGCCCAGTTACTCGCCCGTGGGCGCCCCCGCGATACCCGCTGTTGAGCGTCACGGACAGTCGACGGCCGGCCAAGGGCAGGCGGACACGGGTCGCGAGTGGCGCCGCTGATGGTCTGGATCCGCCACGTCATCTGGAGGAGACCGACCAAGCTGCCGTCGGTCGGCGCTGTTGGGGACGCCCGATGTCGAGAGCAGTCGGGGGAGTGGAGTCCGCCTGCCCCGGTGCACCCCGACGGGCCACCCGCTGCCGTTGTTCGGCGCGCCTTGTTCCACGAGGCGGAAGTGTTGAAGTGGGGATCTGCAGAGTGACCGTCGCCGGGCCGACGCCGGCTCATGTGCCGGAAGCCGCACTCCTGGTGCGGGCCGTTCCCAAGGCCCAATGATCGTCGGAATCTGCTGGTCGGGCACGCAGCAGGTGTGGCTGGGGGTGGTGCCGTACGGGTTTGCGCAAGGCAGGGGGAGTACAGCGAGCGTTTGGTAGAGCTTGCAGGCCTGGGCAGGACGTGGCGTCCGCGGGCAGGCGGGGTCGGTCGGCCGGGGAACGTGCCCAGGGCCGGCTCGCGGCCGGTGAGATCCGGGGACGGGTGTCCCGGGCGGGCAATGGCCTGTTTCGGCCCGCCGTACATCGGACCGGCTCTAGAGACGTCCCCCAGCGGCAGCCGCCGCCCCGATCGGGAGCAGGTTGGTCCCCGGCGGCCGGTCCTCTTGGACCCGCTCGCAAGAGTGCAGCCATGGGGCCGACCTGCGCGTGGGCGCCTACCCCGAAGATCGGCGAGCTGCCCGTATCGGGACGCGTACAGCGGAAACCGGCTCTTCCCTGCGAGTGTCGCTGCGCGGTCTGTGGCCACACCCATCGGTACACCCGGGGCCGCTCTGCACGGCCCGCCCGTTCATTACCGGAGGCACCCCTCCCGGGGGCCTGGCCGTGCGTGTTCCGGACAACGGTGTCCGCTGACATTCGCTGCGCCTCGGTATCCGCCGGCTTGCCCGTTTGGCCTCCCGGGCCCGTGCTGTGACCTCGCGTGCTGTGCAGTTGGCAGCCCGGCTGCTCCCAGTGCGTCCTGGGAGAACGCGGTGCTTTGGTGGCCGTGCGGACTGTGACGGTACGTTCCGCGCGGTGCGGTCGCCGCGCTGCGCGCGGGCGTGTCTGGCTGGGAGCGGGCGGTTTCATGTCCGCCGTGTGCGCTGGTTGTCGAGACGGAGTAGCACACCTGACGCGGGGTCCGCCTTTGGGGCGTCGTGCTGGGTGGATGCGGTCTCTTCGTGGCTCCCCGTGTCTTGCCTGCCGACGAGTTGCGGGTCGCGGGACGGTGCGATGTCGCTCGTCTGTGCGGCTGTGACAAGATCGGTGCCAGCTCCCTCCGGCTCCAGGTGTTGCATCTGCTGCCTCAGGAACGACTTCACCTTGGACCGGTACTCCCGTTCCACCGTGCGGAGCCTGTCGATCTCGGCTTCGAGGGCGCTCCGGTCGGCTTCCAATGCGTTCAGCACTGATCGGCATTCCTCTCGGGTCTGCTGTTCCAGGGCGTGTGCGGCTGACCGTGCTGCGGCTTCCAGATCGGTGGCGCGGCGTTGTGCTGCGGCGATGGTGGCTTCCGCCTCGCGGCGGGCCGCGGTGACTTCCTTGTCGGCCACCTGCTGGGCCAGCTCGAGGAGCCGTTGGGCATTGGTGGCGCTCTTCTCCGACGGGTTCTGGCGGCCGTCGGCCGGGGGCGGCCCCGGTGCTCCCCCCAGGTGGGTGTGCTGGTCGGCTTCGCGGCCGCCGAGCGCGGCCGCAGCCAGCCTGTTACGCAGCGCCTCGTTCGCCCGGAGCAGTTCGCAGAACTCTTCCTCGACTTCGTCGAGGAACTCGTCGACCTCCTGAGGGCGGTATCCGTGCCGGAGGCGCACCGTGGTGAACTCTTTGGCGCGGAGTGCTTCGAGGGTCAGCGGCATGGGTTCACCTCTGAGAGGGGTCGGGGGACCGTGAGGATCGGCAGGTTGCGCGTGCGGCAGACCTGTGTGGGCCGTGCGGCCGGAGGGTCGTGGCCGCTGCTCGGGTGTTCCGGCGCCCGGATCCTCGGGGTGCGACGGCCGGGCCAGAAGGCCCGATGCCGTCTGTATGCAGACAGTCGTATGGGGATTTTGTATCTACTCCGTGAGTCCGAAGTCCAGGTTTTCCGCGCAGGTTCTCGTGGAGTTGGGCCCGTGGTCCCACACGCAGGTGCCCCTGGCGCATCCGGCAGGCAGCCCTCCGCATCGGTGTGCTGTCCGAGGGCGCATGAGGCGAGTCTTCGCGGCTGCACCCGTGCTCGCCTGAAGTGCCCGAAGGTGCGCGAACAGCGCCCGAATGGCGCGCGCCTGCCAGGGTTCGGGACCGGCCTGGCAGCGTGAACGTGGGCATTTGTCGGCGACGGGTGAAACGAGGACCACGGACGGCGGATCAAAAGAGGGTCGCTCTGCGATCTCTTGATCATCGTGACTTCAATGCTCGGAGGTCAGGAGGAAGAGAGGGTGATCCGTGTGGAGGACTGGGCCGAGATTCGCCGGTTGCACCGGTCGGAGGGGTTGTCGGCCCGGGCTGTGGCCCGGCAGCTGGGGATCTCTCGGGGCACGGTGTCGCGGGCGCTGGCCTCGGACCGACCGCCGAAGTACCAGCGGCCGCTGAAGGGCTCGGCGGTGGACGCGGTGGAGCCGGCAGTCCGGGAGCTGTTGAAGCAGACTCCGACGATGCCGGTCACGGTGATCGCGGAGCGGATCGGCTGGGAGCGCGGCCTGACGATCCTGCGTGAACGGGTCCGCGAGCTGCGGCCGGCCTACCTGCCCGTTGATCCGGTCTCGCGGACGGTCTATCAGCCGGGCGAGCTCGCCCAGTGCGACCTGTGGTTCCCGCCGGTGGACATCCCGGTGGGCTATGGGCAGTGCGGGCGGCCGCCGGTTCTGGTCATCGTCTCCGGGTATTCGCGGGTGATCACCGCCCGGATGCTGCCCTCGAGGCAGAGCGGCGACCTGATCGACGGCCACTGGCGGCTATTGGCCGACGGCTGGGGCGCCGTTCCCAAGATGCTGGTCTGGGATAACGAGCCGGGGGTCGGCAAAGGCAGACCGACCAGCGAGTTCGCCGCGTTCGCCGGCCTGCTCGCGGTCAGGGTGCATCTCTGCCGGCCCCGCGACCCCGAGGCGAAGGGCCTGGTCGAGCGCGCGAACGGCTACCTGGAGACCAGTTTCCTGCCCGGCCGGACCTTCACTGGCCCGGACGACTTCAACGCCCAGCTGACCGCCTGGCTGCAGGTCGCCAACCGCAGGCAGCACCGCTCGATCGACGCCCGCCCGGCGGACCGCTGGGAGGCCGACCGGGCCGCGATGCTCACCGTCCCGCCCGTCACCCCGCCCAACTGGTGGCGTTTCCACACCCGCCTCGGCCGCGACCACTACATCCGCGTCGACACCTGCGACTACTCCGTCCACCCCCGCGCGATCGGCCACCGCGTCATGGTCCGCGCAGACAACGAGGAGATCACTGTCACCTGCGGCAACGACATCGTCGCCCGGCACACCCGCTGCTGGGCCAGGCATCAGACCCTGACCGATCCCGAGCACGCCGCCGCGGCGAACGCCCTGCGCGGCGAGGTCATCCACCAGCAGGCCGCCCGCGCGCACGCCGCCCGGGCCGCACTCCTGGCCCCGGACAGCCTCGGCATCGAGGTCGAGCAACGCGAACTCCACTCCTACGACCGCATGTTCACCCTCATCGAGGGCGGCGCCGGAAAGGAGGACACCTGATGACCCGCACCGCGACCGCCACCAGTCGCACCACCACGACCGACACGGCCAAGCAGAACGGCCAGGCGGCCCGAACGGGCCGGCAGACCGCCGCCGACCTGGCCTTCCTCGCCCGCGCGATGAAGGCCCCCGCGCTGCTCGACGCCGCCGAGCGCCTGGCCGAGCGCGCCCAAGCGGAGTCCTGGACCCACACCGAGTACCTGGTCGCCTGCCTGCAGCGCGAGGTCTCGGCCCGGGACAGCCACGGCGGCGAGGGCCGCATCCGCGCGGCCCGCTTCCCGGCGGTCAAGACCATCGAGGAGCTCGACCTCGCCCATCTGCGGGGCATGACGCGCCAACAACTCGCCCATCTGGGAACATTGGACTTCATAGCGGCCAAGGAGAACGTGGTCTTCCTCGGACCGCCGGGCACCGGCAAGACCCACCTCGCCACCGGACTCGCGGTCCGGGCCTGCCAGGCCGGGCACCGCGTCGCGTTCGCCACCGCCTCCCAGTGGGTCGACCGTCCCGCCGCCGCCCACCAGGCCGGCCGGCTCCAGGACGAACTGGTCAGGCTCGGCCGTTACCCGCTGATCGTGATCGACGAGGTCGGCTACATCCCGTTCGAACCGGAGGCCGCGAACCTGTTCTTCCAGCTGATCTCGAACCGCTACGAGAGGGCCAGCGTGATCGTCACCTCGAACAAGCCCTTCGGGCGCTGGGGAGAGACCTTCGGTGACGAGACCGTCGCCGCCGCCATGATCGACCGACTCGTCCACCACACCGAGGTCCACTCCCTCAAAGGCGAGTCCTACCGCATGCGCGGCCGCGAACTCGGCCGCACCCCGACCACCAGCAACGACTGAACAAGACCGCACGATGGCCCACGATTGACCCGATCAGACCGGCCCGATTTCAGCCGTTGCCGACAGCATTTCCCCCGTTTTCCTCGGCGGCCTGCGCTTCTTCGGTATGCCTGCCGGGGAGTGGGGGGGCGGGGACTCTCGAATAGCCTGGCTTGGCCCGCATAACCATGCGAACCTCGACGGTCGGCGCAGGGAGCCGGAGCTGGCCAGTCGGCAGTTGAGAGGGCGAAGTGCGTCGGGTGAAAGCAGCAGTCGAGGTCCGGGTCCCGCAGCTCCTGACCACTACTACGAACGGCGCCGTCCGCCCCCGGCGGCCCAAGGGGGCCGTGGACTTCGTTGCGGCGGTCGCCGTGCTGACCCGCGCCCGGGCGGGTGTACCCCTGCCAAGCCAAGCCGTGCCGGACCGGACCGGACCGGTGACTGCGATCGGGCCGGCTCTCTCCTGGGGCAGGAGACGCCCTTGTCGCGATGGCTAGGCCCGGGGGTTCCTCGTCTGCGGACCCTCGCGCCGGTCGCCAGGTGAGGTGTCGTGGATGGTTTGGGCGGGACATTGGCAGGCGGGGCACAGTTCGTGGCGGCCGTCGGCGGTGATCACGGTCCCCCAGCCGCGGCATTCGGTGCAATTGCGAGCGCGCTCGATGTCGGCGCGGGGGGCAGGAGCTGTGGGGTGGGCTCCGTGCTGCATAGGTGATGGTCCTCGGTAGAGCTTTTATCACGTCCATCTACTTTGTCATGGTTCGGTGGGAATCGTTTATGGTTCCGGTCGCCTACTGGCGGACAGCCGGGGGCCTGCCCCCAGCGCCGACGCCCGCAGGGGCTGCCCCTGTCTGTTGCCAACGTGCGGCGGAGCGCCGACCGGGCGCAGGGCGTGAAGACGCCGTGGTGCGGTGCCCCGGCTGAAGCGGTCGGGCCAACCGCTGAGCCGCCAGCCGGGCGCTCGCGCGGTAAGGCGAGCGCATCAGCCGGGGCACTCCGGGCGGCGGCCTCCAACTCTCGCAGCCGATGACCTGCTTGACCTCGGCCCATTCCGCAACTGGCCGGCGCGCTGCGGGGGACAAGGGTGCCGGTCATGCGAAAGGGCCCCGAGCCCGCGGGACGAGAGGGTTCGGCTGTCGCCCGGAGCGGGGAGCGGCCCTTGCCGTGCTGATGGACAACGGCGCTGCCGCCGCCGTCGTCTCCCCGCCCTTCCGGGGCGGTACTCCGCTGCGCCGGACGGACCGGGCCGACGGGCCGTGGGGCACCGGAAACGCCGCGGCCGGGTGCTGCCCTGAACCTGCTGGCGGCAAGGCGCCAGCCTGTGCTTTTCCGACCGTACTTGGGGGTCGTTCGGCTGCCGGGAATCAGGGCGGGCGGCAGCCCGAGCAGGCGGCGGCGCGGCCCCGGCTCTTGGGGCGCGGCGGATGCATCGGCGGCGCGGCATTCCGGGGGAAAGTATGCCGCGCCGCCGGTGCGGCGCCCGCGTGGAGCGCCGTCGGCGGCATGGCTGCCGACCTGAAGACACGGGGCGAAGGTCTGCGGCCGGGCAGTGTGCAGGGCCCGGCCGCAGACGGGGAATCGCGGTTCCGTACCCGTCGCCCCAGTGTCGGGAGAAGATCACCACTCTTCCCTGGGGCGAACACTATTTCCTTCCTGCGTGCCGGAGGGAGGCCCAAGCCCGTTGGGCCCGGGGGTGGGGTGGTAGGCCCAACTGCCCGGCTCCGAACGGGAACCCGCCGTCGGCGCCGTCGGGTTGTAGGTGTCAGCGTCCGACGGGCAGGCCGCGCGGTTCCTTGATCCGTTTCATGATGATCTGGGAATTGACCTCGGTGATGCCGGAGAGGGAGGTGAGCCGATCGATCCACAGCCGCTCGTAGGCGCCGATGTCGGTGACCGCGATCCGCAGCAGGCAGCCCGGGCTGCCGAACAACCGATAGGCCTCCACCACGTCGGGGATGTCCTGGAGCGCGGCCTCAAACGCCTCGACGGCCAGGCGGTCGCGTTTCACCTCGACCGAGACGAGAACCTCGAAGCCGCGTCCGACCGCCTCGGGATCCAGGACGGCCCGGTAGCCGCGGATCACTCCGTCCTGCTCCAGCTGCCGCACCCGCCGCATGCACGGCGAGGCCGTCAGACCCACCCGTTGGGCCAGCTCCTGGTTGGTCAGCCGCCCGTCCTCCTGTAGCTCGCGCAAAATCCTGAGATCAATCTCGTCCATGGCGCAATTATCCACCCGGATCTGGCGATCAAGACGCAAAAATTCGCAATCCGTTTGCGCATGTTTGGCCGTATTGTGCGCTCATGCCCAGTCTGCCGCCGGTCCTGGGCGGAGACCATCCCCCAGACCCCGCGGCGCCCGCCGCGGCTGCGGCGGCCCCGCTCCCCGCGCGACCTGGCACCCGGACCCGAACGGACCCGAGCAGAAGGAGGCACACACCCGATGGGACGTGTCGTCGTGGTGAGCACCGGTGGAACAATCGCAAGCCGGCGGCAGGGCTCCGGATATGCCGCCCAGGCCGACGGCCACGAGGTCCTTGCCGCCCTCACCACCCCGGGCACCACCGCAGAGGTCGTCGACCTCTTCACGATCAACAGTGCCCACCTGACCACCGCCCACCAACTCGCCCTGCTGCGCACGGTGCACGAGGTGCTGGCGGACCCGACCGTGGACGGCGTGGTGGTCACCCACGGCACCGACACCCTGGAGGAATCGGCGTTTTTGCTCGACATCCACCACCACGATCGGCGTCCGGTCGTATTCACCGGTGCGCAGCGCCCCTTGGACGACCGGGACACGGACGCACGCCGCAACCTGCGCGATGCCCTGCTCGCCGCGGCGACACTTCACGACCTGGGGGTGCTGGTCGCCTTCGACGGCCTGCTCCACGCAGCCCGCGGTACCGTCAAGACCCAGACTCTAGACCAGGACGCGTTCGCCGATCCCTCTGGCCAGCGGATCGGCGTGATCCGACAGGACCGCGTGTTGGTGGAACGACACCCTGTCCGATCACTGCCGCTCGCGCTCCCGACCGCCGCCGCTCCGCCGCGCGTCGATGTGGTCATGCACCACTGCGACGGCGACCCCGTCCTCCTGAGAGCAGCCGCTGCCGCCGGCGCCCAAGGGATCGTGCTTGTCGCGACCGGAGCGGGCAACGCCACCGGCGCGATGACCCGGGCGGTCGCCGACGCGGTGGACTCGGGCATCCTCGTCGCCTTGACCACGCGCGTTGCCGCCGGTCCCGTGACCCCCCTCTACACCCGCGGCGGGGCCGTCGATCTGATCGCGGCCGGCGCCGTACCCGCTGGGACCCTGCGCGCGGGACAGGCACGCACTGCCGTCCTCGCCGCGGCCTTGGCCAGCCCAGGCCCGGCCGAACGCGTCGCGCTGCTGCGCCGGATCCTCACCGCGGCGCCCGCCGCACCCGAAGCCCGGCCCTGACCGACCCTGCCGGGCGAACTCCTGCCCCGGCCCGACACAGACGGAGAGAGCCCAGTCATGTCCCCGACCCCCGACAGTCCTCCCTCGGCCGACAACACCGTGCTGGCCCACCGCATCGAGCACGACCTGCTGGGCGAGCGGGAGATCCCGGCCGATGCCTACTACGGCATCCACACGCTGCGCGCGGTGGAGAACTTCCCCATCACCGGTACCACCGTTGCCATCCAGCCCGACCTGGTCGCCGCGCTCGCCTGCGTCAAGCAGGCTGCGGCCCTGGCCAACCGCGACTTGGGGCTGCTGGACGCGGGCAAGGCGCAGGCGATCGCCGCGGCGTGCACGGAGATCCGCGCGGGCCGGCTGCACGGTGAGTTCGTCGTCGACGTCCTCCAAGGCGGCGCCGGAACATCCACCAACATGAACGCCAACGAGGTCATCGCCAACCGGGCGCTGGAGATCCTCGGCCGTGCCAAGGGCGACTACCTGCACCTGCACCCGCTGGAGGACGTGAACGCGGGTCAGAGCACCAACGACATCTATCCGACCGCGGCCAACGTCGCCCTGCATATGGCGGCCGGCCGTCTGCTGGATGCCATGGGGGTGCTACGCGAGGCCTTCGCGGCCAAGGCCGAGGAGTTCGCCGATGTTCTCAAGGTGGGACGCACCCAGCTCCAGGACGCCGTGCCCATGACGCTCGGCCAGGAGTTCACCGCGTTCGCTCTCATGATCGAGGAGGACCGCAGTCGCCTGACCGAGGCGTGCGAGCTGATATGCGAGATCAACCTCGGCGGTACGGCGATCGGCACCGGTCTCAACGCCCACCCGCACTATGCGGCACTGGCCTGCCGCTATCTGGCCGATATCGCTGGCGTCCCGGTGACGACGGCCGATGACCTCGTGGAAGCAACTCAGGACGCGGGTGCGTTCGTCCAGTTCTCCGGGGTCCTCAAGCGGATCGCAGTCAAGCTCTCCAAGACCTGCAATGACCTGCGCCTGCTGTCCTGCGGTCCCCGCGCAGGCTTCGGCGAGATCAACCTGCCACCCGTGCAAGCCGGTTCCAGCATCATGCCCGGCAAGGTCAACCCGGTGATTCCCGAGGTCGTCAACCAGATCGCCTTCGAGGTCATCGGCAACGACGTCACCGTCACCTTCGCCGCCGAAGCCGGTCAGCTCCAACTCAACGCGTTCGAACCGGTCATCGTGCACAGCCTGCTCAAGAGTCTGACCCACCTGCGGGCGGGTTGCCTGACCCTCGCCGAACGCTGTGTCGCCGGGATCACCGCCAACCGCGAGCACCTTTCCCACCAGGTGGCCCGCTCGATCGGCCTGGCGACTGCCCTCAATCCGCACATCGGCTACGAGCAGGCGACTGCATCGCCCAGCAGGCGCTGGCCACCGGTGCCAGCGTGTTCGACCTTGCTGTCGCCAGGGGCCTGCTGAGTGCCGAGCGGCTCCAGGAGATCCTGAGGCCCGACAACCTCGTCGGATCCCCGAACACCGCCCCGGCGGTGCCATGCCAGTCGGCTCGCGTGGACGCCTGAGCGGACCCGCGGCCTCGCACGAGCCCCAGTTGGCGTCCGGTCGTCCGTCGGGGGTGGTGTGTGCGGGCCGCGGCCGTGGGGTGGATCCCCGCCCGGTCACGGGCGCCGCGACTCCAGCGTCATCGGGAGCCTGTCGGGGCGCAGCGTCGACAGGGGAAGCTCGCGGACGGTGTACCCGGGGTCGGGGACGAGCCGCCAGCGCGCGCCGATGGTGGCCACTGCGACGGCCATCTCGGTGAGGCCGAAGTGGTCGCCGATGCACTTGTGCCGCCCGGCGCCGAAAGGAAGGTAGGTGCCGCGCTCGGGCTCGTGTTCCCAGCGGTCCGGGTCGAAGCGGCCCGCGTCGGGATAGATCGTAGGGTCACGGTGCATGGTGGCCGGGCTGAAGAGGAGTTCGGCGCCGGCCGGGATGCGTACTCCTGCGTGCTCGACGGCGGTGGTGGTGCGCCGCATAGTGACCCAGGTCGGGGTGTGCAGGCGCAGGGCCTCGAAGATGACCTGGCGGGTGTAGGCGAGCGCCGGGACGTCGTCGAAGGTGACCGGCCGACCGCCGAGGACGGTGTCGATTTCGTGATGGATGCGTTCCTCGACATCCGGGTGGCGGCCCACCGCGTGGAACAGCCAGGCCAGGGCGGTGCCGGTGGTCTCCGTCCCGGCGATCAGGATCGTCATGAGTTCGTCGTGCAGCTGCTCGTGGCTCATCGGCTCGCCGGTGTCCTCGTCGCGCGCGTTCGCCAGCATCGACAGCAGGTCGCCCCGGTCCTGGGCATCCGCGCGGTAGACCGCCACGATGTCATCAACGATTTCCCTCAGGCCCGCCCGGGCGCGTTCGAAGCGCCGGTTCGCGGGCGTGGGCAGCTTCTCCAGCCCGTCGAGCGGGGACATCGCCCGTTGGATGACTCCCTGCAGGAAAACGGGCAGCCACTGCTGGACGGCGGCCATCGCACGGTCGCCGGCGTCGCAGTGGAACAGGGCTCTGGTGGTGACCTTGGACGTTAGCTCGTAGATGGCCCGGTCCGCATCGATCTGCTGCCCCGGCCGCCATGCGGCGGTGACGGCGAGCGTCTGCTCGCGCATCACCTCCGTGTAGGCGCGGAGGCGTTCGCGGTGGAAGGCCGGCAGCATGAGGCGGCGCTGCCGCAGGTGGAAAGCGCCCTCGGAGGTGGCGATGCCGTTGCCGACGAAGGGGCGTGTCTTGTCGAACACCCGCCCCTTGGCGTATTGGTCGGCTTCGGTGACCAGGATGCGGTGGATCAGCGCGGTGGAGTTGACCACATACACCGGGCGCAGCCCGAGGCGGAGGACGACCACGTCGCCCTGGCCGCGAAGGGACTGCAGCATGGCCACGGGCGAGCGCAGGAGTGCAAGCGTGTGCCCGATCAGGGGGATCCGTCCCGGGGCGGTGAGGGGTGTCTGCGGGGTGCTGGCCATGGTCGCCTCGGGTGTGTGGTGGGCGTGGGGGCGGAACGGGAGGGTGGCACCGCTTACAGGCAGGCGTACTCGTCGGGGTCGTAGCGCGGTGATCGGATCGTCCACTGCACGAACCCGGAGGTGAAGTCCTTCAGGCCCTGGATGTAGCGCTGCAGTTCCCGGCGGTCGCCGAGCGGGGAGTGTCCCAGCTCCGCGCAGGCGGCCTCGAAGTCGGAGATCTTCGTTCGCAGGACGTGGTGGGTCTGGTCGACCGCGGCCTGGACGTCGCCGCCGCCGGACGCGGCGAGGACCGTGATGATGTTGCTCGTGGCGCCGGTGGCGACCTCCTTGCGGTAGGAGAGGAGGTCCTGCATCAGCCATACGTAGTCGACGTGGGCTGTCTGCAGTCGGCGGACGGTGGCGTCCTGCAGGATGTCGTCGTCGAGGTCGATGCCCAAGGCGTACTCCACGAGCACCATGTCGATGGGCTGTCCCACGGTGAGGTGGCGGTTGCGGGCGTACTCTTCGACGTCCGCAGTGGTGGGCGCGGTCAGCTGCAGGCCGGCCCAGTGCAGACACCCCTCGATGTAGCGTTCGAGGCACCCGGTGAACCGGATGAACTGCCGCGCAGGCATGCGGGCGGCGAAGCCCTCCAGAATGCTGCGGTACAGCGGCTCCCACTTGGTCTGCGTGCCCGAGAAGCCGCCTCTGAGCGAGCGCAGTTCGGCCGCGACCGCCCCCGCCCGGTCCTCTTCGCGTTCGTCGTCGGCTTCGTCGTCCCAGCTGGCCAGGGTGGCGGCGAGAGCGCAGATGTCGCGGGCCTTGCTCCGGTCGGCGTCCGGCCACGCGAGGGTCGCCAGGAGTGGGTAGTCCGATTTGACGAACAGGTCCGCCCGATCCGGGGCGAAAGCGCCGAAGGACAGCAGCCAGCCCGTCAGTTCCTCCTGGAGTGCCCGGTAGTGCTCTCCACGCCTCGCGGGATGCGGCCACTCGTCCGCGAAGACCTCCAGACCGGTGATGCCGGCGAGCATGCCCATGAATCCCTTCTCTTCCTGCGCGCAGGTGCCACTCAGCGGTCCCGTCCCACAACCATCGCCGCAAGCGCGTCCAGGTCGCCCCGTGGGCCGCTTGCCGCCCCGAGAGCCTCCAGGCAACCGAGGGCCGCCCGGACGTGTCCCGCCGCCCTCGCCTCGCACCAGCGTCGGCCGCCGGCCTCCTCGACGAGCTCCGCCGCCCTGCGCAGAGCCGCCTCGTCCAGCGCGCCGGGCTGCCCGTAGAGCGCCGCCAGTTCCTCGCCCTGCGCCGTCCCGCTCGTGAGGGCCGCCACCACGGGCAGGGACTTCTTGCGCGCAGCGAGGTCCGCGAACACCGGCTTTCCCGTGACGGACGGGTCGCCCCAGATCCCCAGCGTGTCGTCGACCAGTTGGAACGCCAGGCCGAGGTGGTTCCCGTACTGCCGCGCGGATTCCGCCCGTTCGGGGTCGGCGCCGCCCGCCAGGGCACCCAGGACGCACGCCGCACCGATCAGGGCACCCGTCTTGCCCGCGGCCATGGTTGTGCACTCCTCCACACCCACGCGGCGACGGCTCTCGAACGCGACATCGGCGCTCTGCCCCTCCACCAGCGACCACAGGGCCGCCGACAGATGGGGCACCGCCCGGCTGTCCTGCTCCACGAGGACCTGCAGGCCCAACGTCAGCAACGCGTCACCCGCCAGAATGGCCTGCGGTACCCCGAACACCGTCCATGCCGTGGGCCGGTGCCGGCGCACCGCATCGCCGTCCATGACGTCGTCGTGGAGCAGCGAGAAGTTGTGCACCAGCTCCACCGCCACCGCTGCCGGCACCGCGTCCTTGGCGCACCCCCCCACCGCCTCGGCGAACAGGAAGACGAGGGCGGGCCGAAGCGCCTTGCCCCCGCCGGCGCCCCCGCCGGACCATCCGAAATGGTGGTCGACGACTCGGCGGATCGAATTCGGCAAACGTGCCGCCGAACTCCACAGCGCAGGCCCAACTAATTCCTGCGCCCACCCTAGAATATCTGCCCCGGTTCGGTTACCTTTTGCCGCTGAAACGGCTGCCACGGACACCCCTCTGGTCTGAATGAACAGAACCGCGCTCAAGTGGCGCAGACACTACCGAGATCGGCGGACCGTCAGGCAGGCCCAATCTGTCTCTGGGTCCCCACCCCGGTGGCGACCCGGGAATCCGATCCGCCGAACGGTACAGCGCTGCAGCTCGGACACCTGGACGTGGCCAGCTGGTGTGGAAGAGCGATTGGTGCCGGCGGCTCAATCGGAAATGTTTCACGGATTTTTTGGTGTGCCGGTCCAGGCTGAAGGGAAGTGGTGTCCCTTGGAGCGATAAGTGCTCTTGGCGCCTGGGTGAGCCGAGGGCCTTTCAACTCTCCGATAAGGCCGGCGAAAGGTGAAGAATGCCCCGCGGCGTGTTGTTCTCAATCTCGTTCGACGAGCAGGTGAATCCGTATCTGGAAGAGGCCCGCAGTGGGCACATCGAGTGGATCCGGGCGATGGAGCTGGTGTGCAGTGAGGAGGCACTGCAGGACTACCTCGTGTGGGACGTGCCCCAGGCCGCTGCGCGGACGTACCCGCACGCGTGCGTCGAGGACCTGGTCATGCTGATGAACTGGTTCTCGTTGACCTTCCTGCTCGGCGAACAGTTCGACGACGCCCCGGCAAATCGTGCGGAGCGGATCGCGTGTGTGGCCCGCGAGCTGATCGTCCTCCCGTTCGAGCCCGACGAGACGGTGCCCATGGGGCGGTGTCCGATCACGGCGGCCTGGGCGCAGGTCTGGAGCTGGGCCTCGGAGGGGATGTCCGAGCCGTGGCGCGACCGTTTCTGCTCTTCCTGGGCGCGGTGCCTGGCTGCACACGCGGCACAGGCCCAACTGTGGGCAGGTGGCGAGGTTCTCGCTCTGGACCGGTACCTGGCTCTGCGGCGGGCCACGGTGGGCATCCATCAGGTGGATGCAGCCGAGCGGGCCCATGGGACCGAGCTGCCGCCCCAGGTGTCGTCCCATCCATTGATGCGCAGGCTGCGCGCGGCCGCTGCGGACGCGGCCGCCTGGATGAACGACATCCACATGCTGGAGTGCGCGGAGCAGCAGGGCGACGGGCACAACCTGGTGGCCGTCCTGCGGCACGAGCGGGGCTACTCCCGGAAGGCCGCGATCGACGAGGCGCTGTGGATGACCCGGCAGCAGCTGCAGGTGTACCGGCAGCTCGAGGCGGGCGTGCCACGGCTGTACGACGAGTTGTGGCTGACGACCGATCAGCGGGCTGTGGTGGAGATGGGGATGGGCGCCATTCAGGCCTGGGTCCGCAGCCATCACGACTGGGCGTTGGATGTGGGGCGTCGCGGGGTGGGGAGGGCCCGCGGTTGTGGTGCGGCGCCCGAGGTCCGAGGTCCTGCGGCCGGTGGGTGCTGAGCGCCGATGGGTGCCTCGGGCACGCGTCCGGCCGGGGCCGGTGCCGGCCCGGTGGGCTGCCGAGAGAGTGTCGGCAGCCCACCGGCCCGGTGGGGGAGTGTCAGTCCCGTCCGCGCAGGCGTCGCCACAGCGTGTCCCAGCGGGAGGAACGCGGGGGCGCAGGGTTGTCCGGGACAGTGAGGACGTCGTCGTGAGTCGGGTCGGTGCCCGTGGCGGTCTGGGCCGCCCAGGTTCCGAACGGGCTGTCGCCCGCCTCGCCCGTGCCCGTCGCCCAGCGGGGAGTGAAGGTGACGGGGAGCGCGTTCAGGTGGCGCGACCACGTGGACGAGGTCCAGGACAGTTCGCTTTCGGCGACGGCCAGTTGTACGTCGGGCAGGCGAACCAGCAGGGTGTCGACAGCGATGCCGGTGACGGTCCGGCCGATGTCTTGGCCGGGGCACTCGTGTGCTCCCCGGCTGAAGGCGAGGTGGGAGCGGTTGCCGTGGACCGGGGTGCTGTGATCGGGGCGGATGGACGGGTCGGTGTTGCCGGCGGCGAGGCCGAGCAGCAGCAGATCGCCGGCCCTGATGGAACGTCCCCCTAGGTGGGTGTCGGCGGTGGCGTAGCCGCCGATGCAGACGGTGACGGGGGGTTCGTCCCACAGGACCTGCTCCACGGCGTCCGGGACGGTCATCAGTCCTCCGGTGAGGGAGGCACGGAAGCGGGGGTCTGTCAGTACGACGCGCAGGGTGTTGGCGACCAGGTTGGTGGTGGTTTCGTTGGCGGTGACCAAGACCAGCCACAGGTGGTGCAGCACCTCGTCGTCGGTGAGCCGGGAGGGGTGTTCGAGCAGCCAGGACGCGAAGTCGTACCCCGGATCGGCCCGTTTGCGTTCTACCAGACGGCGCAGGGTGTCCATGATGTACGCGCTGTGGACGACGGCGGCTTTGGTGCCCCTGACGAGTTCGGTGCTGGCTTCGACCAGTCGGGGGCCCTCCTCCTCGGGCAGGCCGAACAGGTGGATGAGGACCAGCATCGGCAGCTGCTGGGCGTACTGGGCGAGCAGGTCGGTGTTGCCGGTCATGGCGAAGCGGTCGATCAGCTGGTTGGCGTAGCGCTGGATGTGGCGGCGGATGCCGCGGCGGTCGAAGCGGGCCAGGCCGTCGGTCACCGCCGAACGCAGCCGGCGGTGCTCCTCGCCGTCCTGGGAGACACAGTCCGGGCGCCAGGTCAGAACCGGGGCGAGCGGGGAGTCGGGGGCGATCAGGTTGTCCGGCCAGTGCCGCCAGTGGCGGGAGTCGCGGGAGAAGCGGCTGGGAGTGCGGGCGACAACCATGTTCTCGCGGTAGCCCAGGACGAGCCAGGCGGGCACGTCGTCCTGCAGCAGGACGGGCGCCACCGCGCCGTGCTGTTTGCGTAGCCGTTCATACAGGCCCATCGGGTCGCTCGCGTGTGCAGGACCGTACAGGCGGGCCACACCGCCGGGGCCGGCGGCGGCATGTGCCGGGCAGCCCGGTGGCGGGGCGGGATGGGAGCCAGGGTCGGGTTCAGGCCGGCCGGCATGGCGGGGAGACGTGGTCACGGTCGCTCCGAGGACGTGGTGAGGGAGTAGAGGTAGCGGATCAGGGACAACAGGACGTCTCGGCTCGATGCGCGGTGGCGGGCGTCGCAAGCGACGATGGGTACGGATGCGGGCAGGTCCAGGGCCTCGCGCAGGTCCTCCACCAGGTGGACGGGGGCGCCGTCGAACTGGTTGACGGCGACCACGAACGGGAGTCGGCGCTCCTCGAGTTGATGGAGCACGTCGAAGCTGAGCTCCAGGCGACGCGGATCGACCAGGACCACCGCGCCGAGGGCTCCCTCGAACAATCCGTTCCACAGGAACCAGAAACGCTCCTGGCCGGGAGTGCCGAAGAGGTAGAGCACCAGCTCGTCGCTGACGCTGATCCGGCCGAAGTCCATGGCCACAGTGGTCGAGGTCTTGCCTTCGAGCCCGGCGGTGTCGTCGACGCCGATGCTCGCCTCGGTGATCCGCTCCTCGGTGGTGAGCGGCTGGATCTCGCTGACCGAGCCGACCATGGTCGTCTTGCCCACGCCGAAGCTTCCGACGACGACGACCTTGACCGCGCTGGCGACGGAGGCCGGCAGGGCGTGCACTGCGGTGGCGCCCGGCCGCAGGTCAGAGCTTGGATAGTCCATGCATCACCGCCAGGAGGAGTTCGGTGTCGGGGAGCGAGGCGGCCGGGACCGGGGCCCGTGACTCCACCCGGTGTTCGGCCAGCAGGTCGGCCAGCAGGACCTGGACCACACTGAGAGGCAGTTGCAGGTATGCGGATATCTCGGCCACCGACAGCGGGTAGTGGCACATCTGCAGGATCCCGGCGTGTTCGGGTGCCATGCCGGGCTGTGGCTGCGAGCGCGACACGATCAGGGTGACCAGGTCGAGGTCGGCCACCTGGCCGGTGCGGCCGCCGGTGATGACGTACAGCCGCTCCGGGCCGGCGGGCTGCCAGGCGGCATCAGGGGTACTCACCTGGCCGGGTGCCTTTCCATGCGGGGCGGACTGCTCATGTGGGCGCCGATCCGGGCCACCAGATCGCGCATGCGAAGGCCCATGAGGCCGGCGTCTACACCCTCGTCCGCGAGGACCGCGAGGTAGGCGTTGGCGCCCGCGGCCATGAGGTAGAAGAATCCGCCGTCGACCTCGATGACGACCATCCGCATGCGGCCGCTGCCGTGGGGGAACTCGTGGGCGACCGCCGCGGACAGGCTCTGCAGGCCGGCGCAGGCGGCGGCGAGCCGGTCGGCGGTGTCGGTGTCCGCGCCGTACTGAGCCATCCGCAGACCGTCCACGGACAGCAGGACGACGTGACGCGTCAGCGGGACGCTGTCGGCGAGCTCCTTGAGCATCCAGTTCATGTTGGAGCGTGTCTGGTTCACCGGTGCCTACCCTTGCCTGACGGTTCGTCGTTGTTGCCGGTAGGGGATGCCGGGCTCTCGCCGACACCGCCCTGGAGGAAGTCGCTCAGCCACAGGCCCGGTTGGACCGGAGGCGGGGCCGGTGTTGCCGGGGCAGGGTTGTGCAGGGCCGGGGCCGCGGTGGTGCGGCGGCGACGCTGGGGAAGACCACGGCTGTTGTGCTCCAAGACGGCCGGTTGCCCAGGCGTGTCCGCCGCCCGTGCGGGCGTGGTGGGCGGGGAGGCGGTCACAGCCTCGGGGCCGGGTGCCGCCGTGGCTGCCGGCATGGATGTGATCAACCTCTGGGGGACTACGAGGATCGCCCTCACTCCGCCGTACGCGGAGGGCCGAAGAGCCACCTGGAAGCCGTTGGCCTGGGCGAGTCTGGCGACCACGGACAGGCCCAGGCGAGGGTTCTCGCCCAGGTCCGCCAGGTCGAGTCCGAGCGACGACTGGGAGAACACCTGGTCGGCCCGGGCCCGGGCCTCGTCGCTCAGGCCGACGCCGCCGTCCTCGATCTCGATCGCCACGCCCGACTGGACCTCCACTGCCGTCATGTGGACGCGCGTCTGCGGAGGCGAGTAGCGGGTGGCGTTGTCCAGCAGCTCGGCGAGCGCGTGGATCAGCGGCTCGACGGCGGACCCCGACACGGCCAGGTCCACCACCGAATGGAGTTCCACCCTGCGGTAGTCGAGGATTCGCGACATGGCCCCACGCAGGACGCTGAACAGAGGCAGGTCCTGCGGCCACTGCCGCCCCGGGCGCGCGCCGCCCAGGACGGCGATGCTGTCAGCCAGGCGGCCGATCAGCGCGGTCCCGTGGTCCAGACGAAGCAGGTCGCCGAACACCTCATTGTCCTCGCCGTGCCGATCCTCCATCTCCCGCACGTCGCGGGCCTGCTGATGGACAATCGCCTGAACCCGGCGCGAGACGTTGACGAACGCCTGCTGGGCGGAGTCCCGCAGTTCCTCCTCGGCCTGCACCGCCTCCACGAGCAGGCGCAAGGTCGCCTCCTGGGCGGCCTTGAACTCCGGGTCCAGCCCGGGCGGGTAGGAGCTGCCCCGCAGCACTTCCTCGGCGGGGTACCCCTGCTGCAGTCTTGCCACTGCTTGCGGCAGCAGGACCCTGGCCAGGCTCAGGGCCGCGCTGCGGTGCAGTGCCAGCCGCTGGGCGAAAGAGGTCTCCTGCGCCGCGCACCGGTCGCGTGCCGCGGCCAGGGCGCGGCCCCTGCGGGCCGCCTCCGCCGACACGAGGGCCATTCCGAGGGCTGCGAGCCCGCTGCCGACACCGACCGGCATGCGGGAGGCCGCGCTGACGGCCGATGTAGTGACCGCGCCGCACGCGGCCACGGCGGTGGGCGGCAACACCCACAGGAATGCGGAAACGGGCCGTCCGGCTTCGGACGGTGATCTGCCACGACCGAGCATCGACATCCTCAACAACGGTGAAGGTTCTGGGACACAAACCGGGGCACCTGTCCGCCGGGCCGGCGGACAGGTGTGGCGAAACGGGGGCGGGGCGCACGATGCCGAGGGCGTCATGCCCGGCGTGGGAGTGAAGAGGGGTGCTCGATGCGCCCTGCCCTGCCGCGCGGCCGTTCACGGTTCGCCGGGGATGACCTGGCTCAACTGCCGTGAAGCGCTGCGGTGTTCGGATCATATCGCGGTTCGTACCCAGATGCCCAAATTATGGCGATTTGCACCGAATCTCCCCTACTCCGGGAAGCTGGGTGCAAGGCCGACGTTCACGTCGGCCGCTCGTTCAGCCGTCGAGATCGGGCGCGAGGAGTTCGGAAGCCCGTGCGGCGACGATGGTGCGCACCAGCTGGTCCCGCGGCCGAGAGAGGCAGAAGACGGCGCGGGCGGCGATCGCCGCGTGGCGGGCCCGCAGGAAGGCATGGATACCGATGACGTCGCAGAACGAAAGGGCCGCGACGTCGATGTCGAGCGCGGGGGGCCGCCGGGTCAGACAGTGGGCCACCGCCTCGTCCAGGGCCGAGATGGTGGCCAGGTCGAGTTCGCCGGCAAGCCTGATACGGGCCGTACCGTTTGCGAGCAGGGACCATGTCGTCAGTAACGGCGCAGACGGAAGGCACAGTCCGAGGTCGCCATCCTGGTCCGGGTGCGTCGGCTGCTGCTGCACGGCGAGTCCTGCCAGTCCTCTGCCCAGGTCCGTACGGGTGGGGGCATGTGTCGGCACAAGGCGGCGGCCACGGCCGCGCCGTCCCACTTCGGCCATGGGATTCAGACCCTTCCATTACATGGGGGCTGTGGCCTGCAGGCCACAGCCCGGCTTTTAGCAATCCGGCGCACGACAGAAGGCGGGGAGCGCCAGGTCCCCGGTCGGCGATCGAGGGTGGATCGACCTGGCTGCCGCAGGGTGCAGCCAGGCTCGGATGCAAGGGCGGCAAAGCACCGGTAGGCGGGCACCGAGGCCGGTCCCGCCCTATCGGAGGCCCGGACGCCGATGGGTGCGGACCGCCCTCCTTTCCGCCGTCCGAACGCCGCGGCCGTGTGGGGTGCGGTCCGCGTGCCCGCGGCGCCCGTCCATCAGCGATCGCCCTCTCCTTCAAGAGTGATTCAGTGTCGCGCGGAAGACGAACACCCCTCCCCGGTGGGGGAGGAGAGGCGTCGCGTGGAGCGGGAGAGCCGTCGCCGCCCCGCCGGCGCACGTGACGGACTGCAGGGCACCGCCCAGGGGTGTCGGGCGGAACCGCGCGGCCGCAAGAACAGATGGGGAACCCGTGGCCGGGTAGGCCGGGCTCCCGGCACAGAGTGTGATCAGCTGATAGGAGGTGTCAAGCTGTGTGGGACCCAACTGCCTTGAAAATGAGAAACATTGAGCCCGGCGACCTAATGGGGCCGGGCCCCTGGCAGCGCCGCGCCGCCGTCGCACCGGCATCGCCCCAGTGGCCTTACGCGGTGTGCGGCGCCATCTCGCAGTAGACGGCCTTCCCTCCCGCCGACGGCAATACCCCCCAGGAACGCGACAGCGTGGCGATCAGCAAAAGCCCTCGACCCGAAAGCGCCAACTCCGTCGGGCGTGACCGCGCACCCATGAACGGGTCCGGATCGTGCACCTCCAGGCGCAGCAACGTGCCACGTTCCTGGACGACCACCATCAGTGGCACGCCGGCATGACGGGCATGCGTGACCGCATTGCTGAACATCTCCGTGACGACCAGTTCGGCCTCGTCCAGCGGCAGCCGGTCGGCCGCCGTCGAGGCAACCACACAACCGCGCACGTACCGGCGCACCCGGCTGGCCTCGCGAGGTATAGGCGAGAACAGCACGCGATGGACCCCTCCCACCGGAGCGCAACGACTGGCGGTGGTGCGGCAGCACGCGGGCTGCGGCGCACCGTGCGCCGTGGGGTGAAGGGCCGCGACTGGCATATCCGTTCTCCCTTTCCTGGTCTTGAGGCGAGTGCCCGCCGGTAGATCCCGATGCTCGGACGCCACACGCCGCACGGGTTCCTCGAACTGCACCGCTCTGCGGGCACGGAGAGAAATACGGACCACCGCGTGCAGAGCCAGGTTGCGAGTACGTGCAGCACGCTAGCCCGGCTTCCTCACCCCGCTTTGGGCCCGATGCACATCCCGCGCCGCGAGCACTGTGTCGACGGCACAGATGCCGCCCCGCCGCACCCGTGAGCCCCGGGCCCCGGGTGCCGACCCGCAGACCAAGTCGCCGTCGTGGCCCTGTCGTCGCAGTCGCTGACTCAAAATCAAAACAGCAGCTCGAAGCTCGAATTGGTACCACAGGCCCACGTCATGGGGCCCGTGTGGCCGATAGGTTGTCGATCACGACGCGGGAGCGCCCTCACATCCATTGCCTCAGGCCTGACACGCAATCGCAGCGGGTACACCGAACGTGCCACGAAGCCGCCGATGCCCTCCGGTGGGGTCCCCGGCGACTCGCACAGGCGAAACGGCCCGCGTCCCGGCAACGCCGTCCGCTCGATGCAACGGACCGGCACCCTTTCAAGCTCGGGAGAAAATAGACATGGTGGGGCGAAGGACAGGGACGGCGGCCGCAGCGGGCACGGGCTGCGCATCGCAGCCCCGGGCCGCCCAGGATGGCGCCCCCGCTCCCAAACACATCGCGTTCTTCGGCTTCGCCAAGGCCAACTCCTACGCCACGGCGACCTTTACCGGCATCAAGCAGTACACGAAGGCACACAGCGCCAGCGCCCGGTCCATCGACGGGAACTTCGACGCCCAGACCCAGGCCAGACACTCCGTAGCCGGCAAACCACTTGCCTTCGTAGCCAACGGTGCCTCCAAGCAGGCCGTTGACGCCGTCAAGCAGCACCGCTGGTTCGCCGCCTGCTGCCTCCCCCTGATCATGGGCGCCAAGGCCGCGGAACTCGGACTCGACTAAGCCCTCGGCAAGCACGTGAACCAGACCAACAAGGCCACCGACTTCGGCGTCCCCAACGCCGCGGGCACGGCGGACACCCTCAAGAACATCGCGGGCGAGTACGACGAGTGACACCGCCCCGACCGGCGCACACGCCGCCCGGACCGAGAGCGACCCCCCACCCCGGGAGGCACCCGCACGCCCCCACCGAACTGCGAGCCGAAGCCATCCGCATCCGCTACGGTCCCACCACCGCGCTCCACGACGTCTCCCTCACCCTCCGCGCAGGCCAGAGCCACGGCCTCGCCGGCGGAAACGGCGCAGGCAAGACCACCGTGCTGCGCGCCCTGGTCGGCGTACTGTCGCTCGACGCTGGCCGCGTTCTGCTCGACGGCCGGGAATTGTCCTCGGGAAACCCCCGCCGAGCAATCCGCCACTGGATAGCGATGAGCCATCAAGAGCCGTTGGTGGTACCGGCGCTGAGCGTCCAGGGCGACGTCCTGTCCGGCCGTTGGGCACACCGGGCAGGCCTGCGCTCCACCCGCGCCGACCGGCTCCGCCAGCTGTTGGAGGAGACCGGATTCGGCCTCGACCCCGCGGCATCGGCCGGCCGGCTGTCCCTCGCCGACCGCCAGAGGGTGGAGATCCTGCGGGCCCTGGCCGCCGGTGCGCGGGTCCTGGCCATGGACGAGCCCACCGCCCCCCACCCCAGCCCGTCCCCCGCCACCCCGTCGGCCCACGTTCCCCTCGTCCTGTCAGCGCACGGACTTCGACGGTGCGGCGTAACGAACACCATCGACCTCCAAGCCCGTGCAGCAGAGATCCTCGGCCTCGCCGGCCGACTCGGTAGCGGACGCACCCGGCTGTTGCAGGCCCTCTTCGGCGCCGACGACCGAACCACCGACACGGTCCGGGTCGTCGGCCACACCCTGCGGCGGGCCGCGCTGCTGCGCCCCCGCACCGAGCGGGTTGCCGCCCGCGCCGCGGCCCGCATCCTCCACCTGACCGGCGCGAACTGGGGCAGCCCGGTACTGACCCTCTCCGGTGACAGCCAGCAGAAGACCCTGCTCGGCGAAATGGCTGCTCCTCGCCCTCCTGCGCACCGACGCACACCGCACCGGGACACCAGCATGCTGAACCCCATGGACACCGACGGCACGAGTAGCCCCACCACTCCACACCGACCCGGCCCGCACGGTGGTCCTCACCCTCAGTGGCGGTTTGCGCGGCCCCGGCCGGCACGGCACCCCTGGCAGAGCCGACCGCGATCGCAGCCGCCGTTATCGGCGGCACCCAGCGTCCGACGGATTCAACCTCCTGGGTTGGGACACCTACGAACAGGTCGTGCAGGGGCCGCTCATCCTCGCCGCCGTCGGCACCGACCAGGCACTTAGACGCCCCGCCTGACCACGAGTTTTAGCATCCCGGCAGCACCAAAGACGAGACGAGAAAGGCCGCTCATGCGGATCGGCGTCCGGTTGGACACCACAGGAGCACATGCCGTCCTCGCGAACGGCCCGCGCGTCGTCACCGCGGCCTTCGCACCGCACACCGAGCACCCCGGCGAGGCCCTGGCCGCCGTGCTGCGCACCCCGCCCGGGGCCGACCGTCCCCAGGACACCGTCGACTCGGTGACCTGGGACGTCTCTGCCCTCCTGGCGGCCTCCCTCACCGCGCTGGCCACGCCCGGCCACGACGCCCGCAAGGGCCCGGTCGCCGGACCGGTCGCCGCGCTCCGCGTCGTCCCCCGCCGCCCGCATGGCTCGCCCCGGGCCGCGCACCCCTCCTCACTGGTCACCTCCCTGGTCACCTGGCGGGGCACGATCACGGGCGGACACGACCTCTTCGGCGCCGAACTCGCACCGCTGGACGTACAGGCAGCCCGAGACTGCGCCCGCAGTGCCGAGGCCGCAGGCCTGACCACTCTGGCGATCACCGCCACCGGCGCAGGGGCCTGTGCCGATCACGAACAGGCGATCGCCGCCCAACTTCTGGAAGGCTTCCCGAACCTGCGCCTGTGCCTGTCCCACCAGGCCGGTGGTGTCGGACTGCTCGAACGCGAGGCGACCATTGTGGTCAACGCCGCCCTGCTGGACATCGCAGACCACCTCATCGACCAGTGCGAGCAGGCCACCGCCCACGCCCTGCCCAAGGCCTCCTGCTGGTTCGCCAGCGGCGACGGCGGCCGCATCCCGGCCAAACGGCTGCGCTGGCTGCCCGTCCTGGGCCTGGCCGCGAGCACCGCGGCCGCACTGATGGGCGCCGCAGCCCTGGCGGGCCGCCGCCGCGCCCTCGTCGCGCTGGTCACCGCCAGCACCATCACCACGGGGCGGATCGACGACGACCTACCGCACGTCGAGCCGGACCGGCACAACCCCCTCGACATCCAACTGACGCTCCCGCAGGCCGCGATCGCCGCCCACCCGGCAGGACCCGCCACCACCGACACCTGGCTCGTCGACCACAACCCACAGCCGATCGACGTGGTTGCCGTCCTCGACGAGGACGCGGCCGTCCACGCCCAGCGACTCCTGCAGGCCGCCAGCCGTGCAACCACCCTCCTGCGCCCCCAGGCCGACCTTGCCGCCCTCGGCGCGGCCTGCAGCGAACCCAGTGCCTGGCTGGACCTTCTGGTGCCCGTCAGTGCCCCCGAGGAACTGGAACGCATCCAGTCACAGGCCGAACAGCGAGCCCTCACCCAGGTCGCCACCGGCGGCGCCCAAAGCGAACGTATCGTCAGCTCCGTGGCCAGCCCTGTGGGCTACCTGAGCATCTACCGGCTGCAGATCCGTGCCGCAGCCCGCGCCCGAACAGGAACCGGCCGATGATCAACGGTTTCCTCGCTGCCGCCGACCTGCCCGTCCTGGTGGCAGGAAATCAACTGCTCTGCCCCGCCATGGGCGCGCCGGGCGTCGACGGCGTCACCCTGTGCACGGACGAACTGCTGCGCCGGCACGGCCCCGTACCACTGATCGGCCTCGACACACTGCCCGACGACGCCCTGTGCGCCGCCGTCGGAGCAGTCGGCGGGTTTGCTCCACTGATCGAACTGCCGCCCGTCGGCGATGAGTTCACCCTCGCCGTGCGCGCCCTGGAAGACAGGCTCGGGCGCCGCCTGGACGCGGTCACCACACTCAACGCCGCAGGCCCCAACGCCCTGTTCCCCATCGCCGCGGCCGCCGCCCTGGGCCTCCCCCTCGTCGACTGTGACGGCATGGGCCGGATCCTTCCCCTCATCCACCAAACCACTTACCATCTGGCCGGCCTGCCCGCCGCGCCGTTGGCCGCCAGCAGCCAGACCGGCGACGTGATCGTCCTGCAGACCGGTTCCGCACGCGCAGATCGGCTGTTGCGCGGCGTCGTCGACGCCTCGGGAGGCTTCATGATCTGCGCCCTCTACCCGGCCACCGCCAGCCAGTTACGCCGTGCGGCAATCACCGGCTCGACCAGCCGGATCCTCGAGGTCGGCCGCCTGCTGGCCGCCGTGTCCGGCCGGACCGCCCTTCTCGGCGGCCTCACCCGCACCGTGGGCGCGCGTCTCCTTGCGGGCGGACGCATTGTCGAGGTCGGCCGTACCGATCGCACCGTCGGCACCCGCCACTACCCCTCCATGCCGTCCGGCATCGTGGTGCAGGAACCCGGCCGATCCGGCCGAACCCTTCGCCTGGAAGCGCAGAACGAACTGCTTCTGGCCCTGCTCGACGGCGCAGTGGTCGCCGCCGTGCCGGACGTGCTGTGCCTGGTCGACCGGCAGCGGCAGCGCCTGGTCGGCCTGGAACAGGCGGCCGTCGGCGATCATGTCGACGTCCTCGTGATCGCCGCGGACCCCCGGTGGCACACCCCCCAGGGCCTCGCCCTGGCCGGGCCGCGCGCCTTCGGTTTCCCCGTCCGCCACCCGAGCGAGGCAAGCCACCGATGAGCCGACCCCCCGCACCCGGACGCCTGACGGTCGCCGAACTCGTGCGCCTGGGCCCGCTCGGCCGCGCCCGCTCCTGCGGCGCCCAAAACCTGGACCGAAAGGTCTGCGGCGTCGCACTGATCTCCTCCTTGGACGGCACCAGCCGCAGCGCACCGGGCACCGCCCTGGTGCTCCATCCCGCAGCCGCGGCCGGGTACGGAGTATGGGCTTTGGAATCCGCCCTGAGATTGGCCTGGGAGTGCAACGCCTCCTGCATCGCCGCCCCCGACGGGACCACGGTCACCGGCCCCACCACCCGGCTTGCCGAACGGCTGCACATGCCGCTGTTCATCGTGGAGGATCCCTGTGACCTCGCGCTCAAACTCGCGGCGACGATCGCCGACACCGATGCCGCCCGCGCCCGACTGACCGCCCGCTGCGCGGCCTTGTTCGGTGAGCTTGGCAAGGCACGCGACATTCTCGGGGTGATCAACAGCGAGGTTCCCGGCGTCAGTGCCGCGCTCCTGTCCGGTGACGGCCGCCTCCTGGCAGGCCGAGCCGTCGCTGCACGGGCCGACGACCGTGTCCATCGGCTCCAGGTTGCTGTTCCCGGCCCGGACGGCCGCCCCTGGGCCACTTTGGTCGCCCATTTGCCTGCAGAGTTCTGCGCCTGGCGAGAGACCGTGGAGACGATCCTGCGCCTGGCCCGGGCCCCCCTCGCACTGTCGGTGGCACAAACCCGGCTGACCACAGCACATCGCGCCGCAAGAGACCGACTGCTGCTGGAGACTCTGCTGGACGGACGGACAACCCACGCCGGCCGGCCCGGCCGCATCCGCGACGGCGGCCACGGTCCGGCGTCCGAGCCCGAGCATCTCGCCCGCGAGGCGGGTTGGCGGATCGACGGCAGGCACACCGCCGTTTACCTGCAGTCCCCGCAGGGCACGTCGCAGCTCAGCGAGGCCACGACCTACGTGATCGACCTGTGGCAGGAATCCTTCCCCGGACTGCCGGTCGTGCCCACGTCCCGGGGCTGGGTGACCTGGTTCACCGGCGAGGACGGCGAGCCCCGAGACGTGGCTGAGCGCGTCAGACGGACTCTTTCCGCGCAGCGCATCCCGATTCCGCTCGCCGCTGGCGTCGGCCGGCCGGGTGGCGGTGTGGCGGGCCTGCGCCGCTCGGTGACCGAGGCGGACCTGGCTGCTGCGGTGGCTGTGCGGCGCCACGGCGGCGCGGTGGAGCGATACAGCGATCTCGGGCTGCAGGTGGTGCTCGCCTGCCTGCCCGTCGAGGAGATCGCCACCGCGGCCCGCGTCCTGCTGTCCGACCTCGCGGCGGACCCCAAGGCGGATGTCCTGATCGGCACCCTGAGCGCATTGCTGGACTGTGCGGGTTCCACCGGCCAGGCGGCGGCGCGCCTGGGCGTGCACCGCAACACCATGCTCGGCCGCTTGGAGCGGATCCGCTCATGTGGAGTCGATCTGGACTCGCCGGACCAGCGACTGGCTCTGCACGTCGCCTGCTACGCCCTGTCGAGCGGCGCGACCGGTGCCCCTGCCTGATCCGTCGGCGTGCTGGGCGGCGGCTTCTTCACACCGTGGACAGCCTGCGCGCGTTCCGCGGACAGGTACCGCTCGGCCAGGTCCGTCAGCACGGCCTGCCAAACGCGCTCGGTCGGGTCCCCGTATCCGCCGCCGCCCGTCAGGCGGCGTACGGAGCCCCCGGCCTGCAGCGGCAGCCCGTTGGCCTTCAGCAGGTGCTTGTCATAAAGGCCCGGGGCCGGGGTGACGGAGCGTTCGAACCACAGGGAAACCGCACAGCCGGTGAGTGCAGTGCACCCCGCGGACCACGCCATTGCCGCCGCGTCAGCGGCCTGCCCCGCCGGAGTCGGGACGGAAGCCGTAGCGGGTGACTCACAGCGGACATCGGTCCTTCAGGACCTCAAGGGGGACGTCCTTCAGCGAGCCGTTCACGTTGCTGATGAGGGCGTCCTCGCCGTCCGAACCTCCCAGGCACCCCGGCCGCTCAAGGTGGCCTCCAGGCTGACGAACTGTCCGCCGTGCCGCGGGTCGCTGTCGGCGAACATGACCGCCATCGAGTCGCCGTGGCTGGCGGCCGCCACCGTGGCGGGCAACCCGTCGTAGAGCGCGACGTCCGTGAACGTGCCGCCGATGTCCATGGCCACGCGCAGCCGGTCCACCGGCGGCCTCCTGCTGTCAGTGCCGCCCTCAGCGGCATCTGCCGATCACCGTAGGAGAGGTGCCGGGCAGCGGGGCATGCCGTGCGCACAGGCGGCCGGTGCAATGGCGGGCGCACGGCCCGAACGGCTCGTTCCCGGTGCGCGGCGGCGGACGCCGGCTGGGCCGGTCGGGACGCCCGGCAGCGCGATTTTCTCGCCGGGCGGGCCGAAGCCCGTTGACGGCCGGGGCCCGCAGGCCTAGATTAAAAAGCAAGTATTAGCTTGGATATAGGGCCGGGGCTGTGGCACAGCCCGGGCGGTCAGTCCGCCACCTGCAGGGCGCACACGTGCCGGGACCGGAAGGCCCGGGAAGCCCTCGAGGACCACCGCGGCCCACACGGTCGTCCCGAGTGGAGGAACCCGAGGTGTCGATTGATGGCGGGCACCGCGCACAGGCGCGGCCGACCGTGCTTGTGGGGCGCGCCGACGAAACCGCCCGGCTGGTGGAACTTCAGTCCAGCGCCTGGGCCGGACACGGAGCCTCGGTCCTCCTGGAAGGCGAAGCCGGAATCGGCAAGAGCGCCCTCATGAACGTGCTGGCCGAACAGTGCCGCAGCGCCGGATTCCGCGTCCTGCACGGCGTCGGCGAGGCCCTGGAGCGGCGAACCCCCTTCCAGGCAGTCCGCTCGTGCCTCGGCTCCCAGCACCGTGAGCAGCAGACCGAACTGGCCCCCTTCACCGCCCGGCTCATGGGCAGCAGCGGCGCAAGCGGAGCCGACTGGGAATTCGGCGTCGCAGAGGCGTTCCTCGCCGTGCTGGACCGCTGGTGCACCCAGGGCCCGGTCGCCCTGCTCATGGACGACCTGGACTGGGCCGACGCCTCCAGCCTGCTGGTACTCGGCCGCCTCCAGCGCGTCCTCGGCCAGATGCCGCTGCTGCTGTGCGCGGCGGCACAGCCCGCGGCCCAGGAGGACAGCACTGCCCAAGCTCTGCGCACCCTGCGCACCCGCTGGAACCGGATACTGCCGCTGCCGCCTCTCGGTGTCGACGAGACCATCGAACTTCTCGCCCGCCTGACCGGCGGCACCCAGCCGGGCCCCCGCCTCCTCGCATACGTGTCGGCGGCGGCCGGGAACCCGTTGTACATCACCGAGATGGTTGCCGCCCTCACCACGCAGGGCCGCCTGCAGAACGCCGACGGCATCGCGGAGATCAACGCGAATGACGGACCCGAACCTGCCCCGCTGCCCGGCTCATTGGCGGAGGCCATCCTCGGGCGGATGGCCGACCTTCCAGCCGCGACCAGGGAACTCCTCGACGCGGCCGCGGTCATGGGCCCACGGGTGAGCCTCGCCGACCTCTCGACCGTGCTGAACATCCCGGCCATGCGGCTGTGGAAACCGGTCAAGAGCGCCATCGAGGCCGGCCTGCTCCTCGACGACGGAACCTGTCTGGGCTTTCGTCACGCCCTGGTCCGCCAAGCCCTCGTCGAGAACATACCCTGCGCTCTGCGTGGAGCGCTCGAGCAGCAGGTCGGTCGACAGCTGCTCCAGGCCGGCTCCCCACCCGAGCAGATTGCGGACTACCTGCGCCGCGTACCCCTGCCCATGGACAGTCAGACCCTGGACCGTCTGACCGAGGCGGCCCCGGCCATGGTGACCCGCTCCCCGTCGGCAGCCGCCGACGTACTGGGCAGGGCCCTCACCGAGGTGGGCGCCGACGACCCCCACCACGCCCCCCTGTACCTGCACACCGTGCGCGCCCTCCTCAGGTCGGCTCAGCCCACCAAGGCCGAGGAACTGGCTCGCCGGGCCCGGTGGACACAGACATCGACCCCCCAGGCCGTCGAACTGCGGTGGCTGCTCGTTCAGAGCCTGTACCGGCAGGGCGAACTCCAACAAGCAGCCACAGAGGCCGAATCGACGCTCGACATACTGCCCGTAGACCACTCCGCCTGTGCCAGATTCCACGCCTTCACCGCCCAATGCCACTACTTCATGGGCGACGCCCAGAACGCCGAACGCAGCGCACGCCGCGCCACAGCCGCGGGTGAAACCACCCGCGACACCTACTGCACCGCCTATGGACTGACCCTGACCGCCGCCTTGCGACTGCCTGAGACGCGTGCCGCCGAAGCGCTGGAACTGGCCGACCAAGCCTTGGCCGTGCTGGGCAACCAGGACATCGACCCGGACCTGCAGATGGCGCCGCACTTCGTCCGGGGCCTGGCGCTGACCGCACTCGATCGCTCGCAGGAAGCCCACCGGGCCTTCGACCGGGGACTCCAGGGCTGCGACCGAGGCGGCCACGATTACCTGACGTGGTACCACCTCGGCAAAGCACGCCTGCATTTCACCGGCGGTCGCTGGGACGACGCGCTCGCGGAGATCGGCGCCGGACTGGAAACCGTCGACCATTTCGGTCTCTCCCCGGCCCTGCGCACCCAAGCCGCCGTGATCGCGCTGCACCGTGGCCAGCCGCAGGAGTGCATCGCCCTCGCCGAGAACCCGGACGAGAGCCCGGACAGCGGCTCCTACGCCTTTTTGTACCGCTGGGCCAGGGCCTTGGGCCTGGAGGCCCAAGGCAAACCCGATCAGGCCGCCCAACTGCTCTTCGCCGAGGGAGAACCGGGTGTCGACAGCCCGGCGCGGCGCTTCCTGACCCAGAGACTGTCTCCGGACCTGGCCAGGCTGGCCGAGGCTGCAGAGGACACCGGACGGCTGCGCGGCGTCACCGAGGAACTGGCCGCCCTGGCAGCCGACGGGCAGAGCGCGGACCTGCGCGCCGAGGCACTGTACAGCCGCGGACTGCTGGAACAGGACCCGCAGGTGCTGCTCCAGGCAGCGCGCGGCTTCCAAGACAGCGGCCAACTCCTCTACGAGGCATACGCCCATGAAAGCGCGGCCGTACTGCTCGCCACCCACGGCCGGACGACCTCGGCACGCACCTGCCTCCAAGCGGCCCAGTCCCTGTACGGGCAGCTCCGCGCCGTCCACGACGCCCGCCGCGCCGAGAACCGGCTCGCCGCCGTCGGCGTGCGCATCCGCCGACGCGCCCAAAGCGGCGCCAGCACGGGTTGGGCAGCGCTCACCGAGACGGAGCGGGCCATCGTCGGTCACGTCGCGGACGGCTGCTCCAACCCTGACATCGGCGCCCGCCTCTTTCTCTCGCCGCGTACGGTCCAGTTCCACCTGTCCACGATCTTCACCAAGCTTGGGATCACTTCTCGGGTTGAACTTGCCGTCAGTTCCCGCCAGTTCGAAGCCGGGGCGGGGATCCGGGCCGACTCCGCGACCGCGGCCTGCTGAGGCCCCGGCCGCCGCGGTCGGCGAACTCCGCCGTCAGGCGGGATGGCGGATGTCTTTGCCAACAGGGCGCGGGAGCGTAGGAAGTGCGAAGTTCTCGGGCCCCGCTCGGGACCACGGTTCTCGGAAGGCGGAACCATGCGCAGGATCCGGGTCCGGAGACAGCCGGACCGCAAGTCCCCTTCCGCCCCGGTCGACCCCCGTACCCCGTCTGGCCGACCGATGCGGTACTGACGACAAGGACACAGCCATGTTCATCCCATCGGCCGAGTGCAGCCAGGATCAGCGCGCCGCCGGAGTCGCACCACTTCCACCGACCGAACAGGCGCCCCCTGCCCGCCGCGTGCCCACCGCCGCCCGACGCCGATATACCTTCGCTCTGCCGCCCTGCGAGGTCTCCGTCCGTGTCGCCCGTAACGAGGTTTCCAAGATCCTCTGCGGTTGGGGAGCTGGCGACCGGTCCGAAATCGTCGACTCTGTCCGGCTGATCGTCTCCGAACTGGTCACCAATGCTGTCCGCTATGCCGGCCAGGTCACCGCCTTCATCTCCGTCACGATGCTGCTCGACAGCCAAGGCGGGCTCCGACTCGGAGTCCGGGACGGCAGCCGGGAACACCCACACACCGGCCCGGTGCCCTCGGATGCCACTTCCGGTCGCGGAATCCCGATCATCCAGGTACTGCTCGGCGACAGCGGCGGGCATTGCCACACCGAGTCCCACCACGACGGCGGCAAGACCGTCTGGATCACCCTTCCCCGCCTGGTGCGCTGACCCGGGCCACCTGCCTTGTACCCAGGTCGGCGCAGTCGCCGGCCTGGTCTGCAATCGATGCTCTGCGTAGTGCTCTGATCTCGGCCAGGTCACCCTGCCGGGTCGAGGTCGCATGTGCGTTGACGTGGACGATCAACGCCGTCGAGCACGGTCTTCCGGAAGAGGCGCTCCAAGGCGGCGGCGATGCTGCGGTCTGTTGGTTTGGGGTGCGCGATGCGGTGGCTGTCGGCCGACAGACCCCGGTGACCGCCTCGTGTCTGTCCGGCCGGGACTGTCCTCAGACCGTCACGTTAAGCAGGGCTGTGACCAGCCAAAAGGCCCAAGTCGGGATCTTGGGCCTGTGTGCCTAGAGCCAACCGTCCGGGCACGCGGTCGAACCGGACGCGGGAGCCCGGCAAGGTCACGCTACCGCGTCGCTCCCCGTCGGCTCAGGGTGCCGAAGCGCTTCGGTGGCGATTTCCACCCGGGAGTGGGCACCGAGCTTGACCAGGATGTGTGAGACGTGGGTCTGCACCGTCCGGCGGGACAGGAACAGGTCCGCGGCTATCTCCGGGTTGGACTTGCCTTCCGCGACCAGTCGGGCGACCCGCAGCTCGGTCGGCGACAGTGCGGGCCAGCCGAAGGACACCCGCGGCCGCGGGCCGCGCACTCCGCGCCGCACCCCGTAAGGGCGGATCCGGGTGTCCGCCCGCCGGGCATCCCAGACCGCGCCCACCTGTGTGAAGACCGATGTGGCCTCCACCAGAGCCGTCCTGGCCTCCGCGCCGTGACCCTGGCGGGCCAGCAGAACGGCAGCGTCCTCCAGCGTCTGTGCCCGTTCGAACGGCCGGCCCACGGCGGCGTAGTGTTCTGCGGTCTCCAGCATCAGTGCCGGATCTGCCTGGATCAGCCCGCGACAACGCCGTGAGGCGAACGAGGCCCGCGCCGGCACGGCCTCCCTGCGCGCCTCGTCCTCACAGGCTTCTCCCGCCTCTCGCGCCAGCGTTTCCTCACCGAGGTCCAGTGCCAGCCGGACCAGGTCGGGCAGCCACTGGTGCACCAGGCTCATCTGCCCCGGGCGGCGTTCCAGGATCTGGGACAGCAGGACCAGCGCCCGCTCGGGGCCGCCCTCACGCTCCGCCTCCAACGCCTGCGCGGCAAGCAGGAAATCACAGTTCTCCCAGTCGGAGACGGTCTCCACCGGCAGCCTGGCCGCGGCATCCAGATGCCTGCGCGCCAGCTCGCGGTTGTCGCGGTGCCCCGCGATCAACGCGGTCACCCCGTGGTGCAACAGCATCGGCCCGCGCTCACGCAGCCCGAAGTAGGTGGACTCCGGCCCCCGCGCGGGAATCGAATCGAGGGAGGCAACCGCATCGTCCCAGCGACCGGTCCAGAAGTCGTGCACCGCCGATCCGATGTGCAGGATCGCCTTGGCCGGCTCGCCACTGCGTGCAGCCTCCGCGTGGGCCTGCCGCAAGGTTGCCTCCGCGTCCGCCAGGCGGTCCAGGTTCTGGAAGGCGAACACCCTGCTCTCTCTCGCCCAGGCCCGCAGGTCGACGCACTCCGGATCGTCATCGATCAGGGCGAGCGCCCGGTCTGCCGACTCCAGTGCCTTCCCGTGGTCGCGCCGCACCGAGTCGACGAGCCCCAGTACACACAGCGCGTAACCGGCCCCGAAGCGGTCCCCCGTGGCCTCCGCTGCCCGCAGCGCCTCCCGTGCCGCGTGCTCCGCGCCCTGGAGATCTCCCACGTCGGCCCGCATGAACATCGCGGACAACGCCTGGAACCGCCCTCGCCACTTCGCCGGCAGCGTCCCTGCCGTCAGCGCCTGGGCGATCATCGAACGGGCCTGGTCGTTGCGGCCCGCACTGAACAGCATCCGGGACAGCAGCCAGCGCATCTCGGCCGCCTGTTCGGTGTCGGGCGAGCGCGCCAGCAGCCCCCTGACGAGGTTCTCCGCCTCGTCGTGCAGGCCCAGCCGGAACAGCGCCCTGGCGAGCGCGGACACCACCGCCTCGTACTGCTCCGTCCCAGCGCCCGCATTCTGCTCCACGACCCGCCGCAGCAACTCGGCCGCGAGCTGCGGCGCCTGGTCCGTCAGTGCCTGGGCATGCGAGGCCACCCACTGCAGGGACCACCGGTCCACGGCCGGGGCAGCGGCGATCAGCTGCTCGGCCACGCGCTCGACGCCCGCCCCGGACTCCGCCAGCACCTGGGCGACATGACGGTGCAGTGTGGTTCGCAGGGCCGAGGGCAGGCCGTCGTAGAGCACCTGCCGGATCAGCGGGTGGCGAAACCGCAGACCCGCACCGGAGGCCACCACCACCGCAGCGGCGTCGGCCTGACGCAGCCCGGTGAGCAGCGCGGAGACCGGAGCTCCCAGCACCGCGGCCAGATCCGTGACGGTGAATTCCTGGCCCAGCAGGGTCGCCGCGCCCAGCACCTCCACCAGGGACTGGGGGAGGAAACCCAGCCGGGCGGTGATCACGGTAGCCAGCGACTGCGGCACCCGGTCCGGCACATCCGCGGCCAGCTCGGCTTCTTCCGCGACAACCACCGAGCCCTCGTCCCGGAGCGCGTCGAGCAACTCGACGAGGTACAACGGATTGCCAGCGGCTCCCGCGGACAGCCGTCTCAACCGCGGTCCAGGTGGTGCCCCGACCGTCTGGGCGACCATCTGGAACACCTCTTCCCGGGGGAGCGGGCCGAGCGGAATTTGCACCCCGCCCCGGGACAGCACGCTCTGCCGCAACTGGGCCACCGCGTCCCGCTGAGGCAGCCGCCGGGAGACGGCGATCAGCAGCAGCGGCAACTGCTCGACGGACTGGGAAAGCCGGTGCCAGACGACGAGGCTGGGCTCGTCGGCCCACTGGACGTTGTCCATCACCATGACCAGCGGACCGGCGGCGCACATCTCGTCGACCAGAGCCAGCAGCCGTTCTGTCGCAGCGCGCACGGGATCGGCGCCGCCGAGCATCCCCGACGCGGGGCCGCCGTACAGCAGCCGGGCCACCTGTGCATGTCGTTCGTCGGGGGAGTGGGCGCTGACACCCAGGCAGTCCAGTACCACCCGCAGCGGGGAGCGCAGACCCAGTTCGTCGGCATCGCCCCAGACCAGCCGGCAACCGGAGGCCTCGGCGTCCGCGAGCGCCGCCGCAACGAACGAGGACTTGCCGATCCCGGGCTCACCTTCGACCCACACGGCCCGGCCCAGCCCTGCGGCCACATTCTGCACCAGCTGCCGGAGCACGGCCATGTCCGTGGCCCGTCCCACGAAGGTCGTCGCCGGAGCGCTCCATTCCATGCGCGAAATCCTATACCTGCGCCTTTGTGGGGTTTTCCCCGGCAAGGAGGGCATCCGCCGTACGGAAAGCGCGTTTCCCGCGCCCAGCCCGGGAATCGACCGACATTCCTGCCCGAAAAGCCGGGCCCGGGCCTATCCAATTCCGGGACCAGGGGCCCAGGCCCCTCTTTCGAGGCCGCCGGGTGCCGGTTAGCCTGCCAAGAACTTCCCAGGTCGACGCCCTGTCTGTGGCGGTACGACCAGCAAGGAGCCACTTATGCACCTGTCACAGCCCGTCGCGGCGGCGCCACCCGCGACCCGCACTCCCGACACCGCCCCGACCGCTCCCGTCGTCCGCCACCCGCCGTGGCCCGGGAGCGTGGCTCATCCTGACACGCCGGGTTTCGAACGATCGGCCAAAGCCTGGCTCTTCGATCTCGGCCCCGCCCGCTGGCAGTGCGAAGGAGTGTTCCACCGGCGCCCCGACGAGCTCGCCCGGATGGTCCGGCTCTACATCGAGTCCGAACTGGCGACCGCCCAGACCGCCCTGCACAGGATCCGACTCCTGCGCACCTCTCCGGACAACGGGGAACTTCTCGACTTCTGCCAGCGCGAGAGCAACTGGGCCACAGCCATGCGCGACCAGGTCCGGGAGGTGGAGGCGGCCCTCCGCCAGCGCCGCATGGCGCGCGGGAAGGCCTCCTAGGCCCGGCCCCGCCGCACGTGGGAGGCCTACTGGCCTGCTGGCGGATGTTTCCCGACATGGCTGCCGGGATGCTGAGACCTACCCGAACTTCCAGGGCCCCAGGACACTATGCCCGGGGCCTTGTGGGTACTCGGAACCCGTCCCGGCACGAGAGGTCCGACGATGGCCCACCGTCAGCAGGAGGATGCCTCCGGTCCGCGCCCCGCGCTCCGGGCCGTCGCCGCCCTTCTCGGCGCCGGCTGCGCAGCCGCGGCGACCTGGGGCCTTGCGCCTCTTCCCCCCGCCGGGTCCGTCCTCTTCGCGACGGCCGCGGTCCTGTCCGTACTCCGCCCTCCCGTGCCGCCCCGCCGCATGTCGGCCCGCCGCCGGACCTGCGAGGACAAGGCGCAGCGCGCTGCAGACGCGGAACGCGCAAGGCTGGCCCGTGGCCTGCACGACTCGCTGGGCAAGACCGTCGACGGCATCGCCCTGGCTGCCGAGGCCTTCGCCCGTGCGGTCCGCCAGGACCACCTCGACCGGGCGGACCTGGTGGAGTGGGGCGAACAGATCGCCGCTGCCGCCCGCCAGGCATCCCGGGAAGCGAGGGAGTTGATGACGGGCCTGCGCAGCCCCACGGTCGGGTGTGTCGAACCGCTTCGGGAGGCTGTTGAACGCACTGCCGCTGCCTGGTCGGCGAGGGCGGCGACCGACTGGACGGTTCACGTAGCCGAAGGCGTCGACGCCGAACTCGACGGCGAGGTCCGCCGTGAACTGCTGCTCATCGTCGACGAGGCACTCGCCAACGCGGCCCGGCACGCCGCCGCCGCCCACCTGCGAGTGGCGGTCTCGCTCGACGGCCACCTCGTGGAGGCCGTGGTCTGTGACGACGGACACGGCTTCGACTCCGCCTCCGTCCCGGTGGACCGGCAACGCGGCGCGCGCTACGGAGTCCTCGGCATGCGCGAGCGCGCCGAATTGCTCGGCGGCAGCCTGCACATCGGACGCAGCGGGCAGGGCGGTACCGAGGTGCGCGCCCGCCTCCCGCTCGTCGGCCCGGCCGACCCGTCCGCGCCTGGCGCCTGCACCGTCTGCCATCCCTGAACCGCCCCGCCCCGCGCCGCGCCGGCCCGCCTGGCGGCATCCGTACGCAGAAAGCAGCAGGACATGATCGACCACCTGACAGGCAAGCCCCTCGGTGTCCTGATCGTTGACGACAATGCGGTGGTTCGGATGGGCCTTCGGGCGCTGCTCGGCACCGACCCACGACTGTCCGTCCTCGGTGAGGCCGGGAACGGGCGTGCGGCACTGCACCTTGCCCAGCAACTCCAACCGGGTGTGATCCTGCTGGACAACCGTATGCCCCAGGTTGACGGCCTGAGCGTACTGCGACCCCTCGCTGCGATCTCCCGCGTGCTGATGACCACCTACACCCACGATCCGGCCACCGTCGAATCCGCGATGCGTCTGGGGGCATCAGGCTTCCTCGTCCACGGAGATTTCACCCCGGACGAGCTGATCCGCGCCGTTCTGCGCGCCGGCCCCGGGCTGGCGCACCTGTCCCCGCAGGCCACCTCAGCGATACTGGGCCGACTGCAGACGGGCTCGCCTGTGCGGGCAGCACCGCAGAACAGGCAGATCGACGCACTGACCAGGCGGGAACGGGAAGTCATGAATCTCGTCGCGCAGGGCCTGTCCAACTCCAGGATCGCCAGCCGACTCGTGCTCAGCGAGAAGACGGTCAAGAACCACATCAACCACATCCTTGGAAAACTCCAGGCTGCGAACCGGGCCGAGGCCATGGCGCACTGGCTCGGGACGGACCGGCAGGACAGCAGGTCCGAGCCCCGGGATGTCACGACCGCGCGGGAGCGATCTCGTTCATGACGATCCGGATGACTTGCTTTCCCAGACTCTTCGTGGCGACGCGGAACAATGCGTCCTCGATGCTCTTGTCAGGGAAGAGCCGGTTGACGGACACTCCCTTGAGCAGGTCGCGGGCCACGTTGCCGACCCCGGCGATAGGAACCCCCACCCACACCAGCGGATTGGTCTGTCCCGGCCGGTAGGTGATGCCGGTGGAGACGGTGTTGCTCAGAGAGCCCTTGAAGAAGCCCTTGACCGGCTCGTACACCAGTGCCTCGCGCCACGATTTCGGGGCCTCGATGGCCTTGAGGGACTGCGGGGAGAATCCCCCGACACCTTCCTTCTGCCACCCCACCGGGTGCAGGCGCATTTCGCCGTCCCGGACGACCAGACCGTATTCGACGGGCAGACCCTCCTTCCAGGTGTTGTGCCGCAGGACGTCGGCGAACAGCGTCGGGGCCGACGACTCCTCGCGGAGCGCTTTTCCGGTGTCCGCGAACTCCTGCCATTTCTGCTGTCGGGCCAGTGCGGCGTCCAGCTGCTGCCGTGCTGCCGAGGCCTCGGCCGCTGCGGCTTCGGCAGCACGGGAGGCGGATCGCACCTGGGCGTCCGCGGTACTTCGCGCGCTCAGCGTCGTCTCCAGCTGCCGCGTGCTGGCCGCCTCCTGGGCCCGGGCCCGGGTCACCTCCTGGGCCGCATGCCGGGTCCGCACCGGATCGCCGAAGACCTCGGCGAGGTCGTGCCGGCTCTCGGCCGCCCACACTCGCGCTCTGGAGAGGCCGAGCTCCTCGGTGCGGGCCGCGGCCAGCTGCTCGGCTGCCCTGAGCTGCTCCCGGGCCGACCGCAGGGCCAGCTCCGCGTCGCGATGCGCCGCGGCCGTGCTGCGATGGGTGGCGTCGGCCGCCGCTGTCTGCCGGGCGAGCGGAGCTCCCTCGCCGGGCAGTCCCCGCAGCCCCGCCTTACGCGTGCCGGCCCGGGCCGCCAGGAACCGGTCGAGAGAGCCTGCCGGGCTCGGGGCGGCGGGCGTGGGCTGTCGCGTGGCGACGGACTTCACCGGGGCCTCCTCGAACCGCACGCCGCCGCGGGGGCCCGTCTCGGCGGCGCCGCCGAGTGCTTGGGCGATCTCTTCCCGGGTGGGAACGGGCATATCGGCGGACGGGCGGGGCCCAGCCGAGGCCCCCGGACCGGAGCGGGCTGCAGAACCTCCAGAGGCGCCTGCGGCGCCCCTTACCTCATCGCGACTGGAGACCCGGGTGAGGCCTTCCAGATTGCTGGTCACCCGGCTGAGCCCGTTGCCGGGGGTGCCGACTGCGGTGGCTGTCGAGCCCGTCCCCAGAGCATCGGTGTGCCCGACCACGGCGCTGTCCCGTGTCGGCGCCTTCCCGAGGGAGTTCACCCAGGACTTCCCCTGTTCTCCCAGGCTCACGAACTCCGGCAGGCCGTCCGCAGCACGCTTGACCTCGCCGGCCTCGGTGAGGATCTTCTTGAATCCGCTCGCTTCCAGCCCGCCGAGCAGGCCGCCGGCCAGCCCGCTGCCGAGCGCGCTCCAGAGCATGGTGATGTCGAGCGGCTTGTGGCCGATCCCGCGGGCGGTCAGGTTCGCGAGCACGTCCACCACCATGTCGCGGGTACCGTCGAAGACGAGCTTGCCGTACCCCAGGCTGAAGGACTCACCGCGCCAGACGAGCTTGCTGAACTGCGCGATCCAGGTCCGGGCCCGCACGAAGAAGCGGACGACCGCGGAGAGCACGTCGGCCAGCCACTGCACGAGCCGACCGGCATCGACGGCCAACACCGCCAGTTGCATCTCGGCAGCGGCGAGCAGTGGCGGGAATGCGGCTGCGGCGGCGATGAAAGCAAGGGTGGCGCCGATCTGGATCGCCAGTTCCTTGAGGATCTCCAGTGCCTGCCCGAGCCGGGAGGCGTGGTCTTCGTGCTGCTCGGCCGTTTTCACGGCGATCGATGCGGTGGTCGACAGGTCGGTGGAGTGGGAGGCGGCGGCGAGCCGGAAGGCGTCGGCAGCGCTGCCCTGCCAGACGGCCTGAGACTGTCGCGCCAGGTCCTCGACGAAGGCGCTGTGCGCACGCAGCTGCGCGGCGAGGTCGTAGTGGGCCTGGGCGTTGTCGCGCAGTACTCCGGGGTTGCCGCCGGGATCGGGCAGCCCGACGGCAGCCAGGGCGTGAGAGGGCTCCAGAACGGCACCCCGGGCGCTCACCGGCGCTGACCCGGGTCGGTCGACGAGCCGTCGCGCCCGGACACGAACCGCGTGTGCGCCGCAGTAGTCGTCACCCGGACAGCATGCGCGGCGCGGCCGCCCGAAAGGCCTTCTACCAGGCGGTATCCGGAAAAGCTCGGTCATTGTTCACGCGCTGGTTTCCTTCTGCGGCCATCAGCGGGTCAGGCCGATGACGCAGGGGGAACGCGCGCGTGAACCGCCCGCGAGCCGGCGGCGTGTGCGGCTCAGCCGGCGTGGCGGGGGAGGTCGGGCCGATCGAGGAAAGCGGTCTGCAGCAGTAGGTTCTGCCGGCGGGTGACCAGGGTGGCCCGGCCCGGCGGCAGCAGGCGGGGCTTGGCATCGCCGAGGAAAGTACCCTCTTCCCTGCTGCAGGACAGCAGCAGCCCGGGTGTGCCGAGCTCCCACAGCTTTCGCAGGACCGGATCGGACATGGCACGGGAGGCGCCGGAGCTGGAGCGGGCGACGATCAGGTGCAGGCCGATCTCGGCGCCTTGGGGCAGCAGGTCGAGCAGTGGCGCCAGCGGGCCGTGCAGCCCGCCGCCGACCAGCTCGTAGTCGTCGACGAGGACGAACAGCTCGGGTCCGACCCACCAGTCCCGCTGCCGCAGCCGGTCCGGGGTGATCTCGGGTCCGGGAAGGCGGCCCTTCAGGGTCTGGGCGGTGGAGGCCATCATCTCGGCGAGCGCCGACTCCGAGACGGCGTAGCCGAGCTGGGTCCGCTCCGGAACCCACTCGTAGAGGTCACGACGGTAGTCGGCGATCATGATCCGGGCCTGCTGCGGCGAGTACCGGTGGACGACGGCACGGGCCATCAGCCGAAGCAGATTGGTTTTCCCGCTCTCGGTGTCGCCGAAGACCATGAGATGGGGGTGCTGCCCGAAGTCGTGCCACACCGGTTCCAGCCGCTGCTCGTCCACGCCGATAGGGACCAGCAGGTCGCCGTGCGGAACGGGCAGTTCGGCGACCGGGACGGTGTGCGGCAGCATCCGCAGGGCCGGGGCGTGAGAGCCCTTCCAGCTGTGCGCGACCTCCGTGACCAGGGCGGCGGTGGCCTCCTGAAGGTCTTCGACCGAACCGGAGCCGTCGATGCGGGGGAGCGCGGCGAGGAAATGCAGGGCGTCGGGGGTGAGCCCGCGCCCGGGGACGGCCGGGACCCGGGCCGCGTCCTTGCCGCTGACCTCGGACTCGATGGCGTCGCCGAGATGGAGTTCGAGACGGGTGCCGAGAAGGTCGCGGGTCCACGGCCTGATCTCGGACCAGCGGGTGGAGCTGACGACGACGTGGACACCGTAGCTGAGACCGCGGTTGGCAATGTCGGTGATGACTGCCTCCCAGGCCTCGAACTCCTGGCGGAGGGTGAACCAGCCGTCGACGACGAGGAAAACGTCCCCCCAAGGGTCGTCGCCGGGTCCACCGTCCCGGCGCATCCGCCGGTAGGCGGCCATCGACTGCACACCCTGCTCGGAGAACCGGCGTTCCCGCCGGGCGAGCAGCTGACTGACCTCGGCGACGATCCTGGCGCCCCGGTCGGGCTCCAGCCGGGAGGCCACCCCGGAGACGTGTGGCAGGCCGGCGAGGCTGCCGAGCGTGCCGCCGCCGAAGTCCAGGCAGTAGACCTGCACCTCGTGCGGTGTGTGCGACAGGGCGAGGGCGGTGATGAGAGTGCGCAGCAGCGTGCTCTTGCCGCTCTGCGGGGCGCCGACGATGCCCACATGGCCGGCCGCGCCGGAGAAGTTGACGCTCAACAGTTCCCGCAGCCCGTCGAAGGGGCGGTCGACGATGCCCAGGGCGACGGTGAGTGAACCACGGGCCTGCGGGTCGGAGCAGGTGAGACCCAGGGCGGGGTCGGCGACGAGGGGCGGCATGAGCTGGTCCAGGCTCGGCGGCTCCGCCAGCGGCGGCAGCCACACCTGCCGGGCCGGCGGCCCGGGGGTGCGCAACCGCTCCAGCAGCAGATCGAACAGGGTCGGCGCATCGGCACCTGCCGTCTGCTGCACAGGTCCGATGGCAGACGAGGACACCTCGGCGACGGGCAGGGGCAGGTAGTCGGAGCCGAAGCCGACGACCTGCCGCTCCACCACCGAGCGGGGGCGGCGGCGCTCGGGTGCCCTGTGCGGCCCGGACACGTACGCAGCCTTGAAACGCGTCAGGTTCATGTCCGACTTGAGGTAGCCGTTTCCGGGAGAGGACGGGAGCTGGTACGCGTCGGACACACCCAGCACACTGCGGCTCTCGGCGGCGGAGAAGGTCCGCAGGCCGATCCGGTAGGACAGGTGCGACTCCAGCATGTGCACCCGACCCTCGTCGAGCCGCTGCGAGGCGAGGAGCAGGTGCACGCCCAGGCTGCGCCCGAGCCGTCCGATCATCACGAACAGGTCCATGAACTCGCGTTTCGTGCTGAGCAGTTCGCTGAACTCGTCGACGACCAGGAAGAGGGTCGGCAGAGCCTCCAGCGGGGCTCCCTGCAGCCGGGCCCGCTCGTGCTCGTACAGCGAGCTGTATCCGGTGCGCCGCAGGTATTCCTGACGGCGCACCAACTCGCCCTGCAGGGCGTCCTGCATGCGGTCCACCAGAGGCAGTTCGTCGGCCAGGTTGGTGATCACCGCGGCGGTGTGCGGAAGGGCGTCCAGACCGGTGAAGGTGGCACCGCCCTTGAAGTCGACCAGGACGAAGTTCAGCACCTCGGAGGAGTGTGTGGCGGCCAGTGAGATGACCAGGGTGCGCAGCAGTTCGCTCTTTCCCGAGCCGGTCGCGCCGATCAGCATGCCGTGCGGGCCCATGCCGCCCTGGGCTGACTCCTTGATGTCCAGCTCGACCGGGGAGCCGTCCTCGGCCACACCGATGGGGACACTGAGCCGCTCGCGCGGGGAGCGGGCGGACCAGAGCGTCTCCGGGTCGAAGGACTGCACATCGTCGATGCCCAGCAGGGAAGTCAGTTCGAGGTCGGCTGCCAGCGGGTCGGCGGCCTCGGTGGAGGTCCCCATCCGGTACGGGGCGATCAGGCGGGCCACCGTGTGGCAGCGCCTGACACTGAGCAGATCGGGTCGGCCCACACGGGTGACGACGTCCTTGCCCGTGCGGTCGCTGTCCACCGTCTCGATCGAGTCGGTGTCGACGTTCAACCGCAGAGTGAGACGGTCGGCCTTCCAGCGCAGCGAGCCGGACACGTCCAGCACGGTGGTGTTGGCCATCCCGGACTCGGCGATCCGAGCCCCCGCCGGCAGGGGAACTCCGTCCAGGACAACCAGCAGGTACGGCTCGTTCTTCCTCGGCGCCGCGTTCGGATCGAACCGCGGACGCTCGGTGAAATCCTCACCCAGCAGTTGTTCCAACCCCGCGTAGCTGTCGGTGATCAGGCGTACCTGGCCGGCGGCGTCGTGCTCGGAGCCGTGCAGGGCGTGCGGCAGCCACTTGACCCATTCCCACTGGGCGCGGTGCTCGTCGGATGTGCACACCGCGATGACCAGATCCTCGGGGGAGTGGAAGACGGCCAGCTGGGCGAGGACGGCGCGCGCCATGCCCCGTCGCACCTCGTCCTCCCCGCAGATGAGCACCCGGGCGAAGGCCCGCAGATAGATGGCGACCGGCAGGTCCGGCACCACCGCATACGCCCGGATGAAACGTCGCAGCGCGGACGCGCACAGCGGTTCCAGATCCTCGACCGGCTTGGTCTGCGGTGCCTGTATCCGGGAGGCCAGCCGTTGCTCACCCGTGCCGATCCGTACCTCTCCGAAGTCGTCGTGGCTGACCCGCCGCTCCCACAGACGCGAGCTCATCGCCACCGACCACAGGCCTCGCGGGTCGGGGTGCTGCCAAGCCAGCGCGGCCCGCTGGCGCAGCGCGGTCTTGCGGACCTGGCGGCGGGACTGGGTCATGTACCGCAAGTAGTCGCGCCGCGCACCTTTGAGTCGGCGCTTGCGCTCGCCGGATGCGCTGCCCATCTGCCCGAACAGCATGAGCACCATCGACAGCGCCATCGCTCCGGACGCCAGGTAGCTGACAGCCTTCGCCCCGGGCTGCACGAACATCAGCATCATCGCGCCGGAGGACACGCCCATCGGCAGGTACATCATCGCCATCGACATGCCGCCGCCCTGCCTCTCGGGTAGGACGGGCGGTTCCTGGAGGGCGATCTCCCCGCCGGGCAGTTCCGGTCCGGTGCGGCGCAGCGGGCGGCGGAAGACGACTGTGGTCACGTGAAGGGGCCTCCTTAGAACCGCTGGTGAACCGTGTCCGCGTAGTCCGGGTGAACCCGGGGACAGTTCCCGGCCGTGTACAGATGCAGGGGCACACGCCTTCTGGGACCGGCCACCACTTGTAGGTACGTGCCGGACCCTGCCGGAGGTTCGGAAATGAGTGCGAAATGGGTGCGCCGAGGTGAGCGGACAGAGCGCGGGGGAGATGTGCAGACTGGTGGTCGCCGCCCCGGACCGGCAGGTGGAGGTGGCGGTCCCCGCGGGCGTCACCCTCTCCGACCTGCTGCCGGCGGTGCTCCAGCACGCGGGTACAGATCTGGCTGACGCAGGTCTCGAACACGACGGCTGGGTGCTGCAGCGGCTCGGCGAGGCACCCTTGGACGAGGACCGCACACCCGCGGAACTCGGCCTGCGCGACGGGGATCTACTGACGCTGCGTCCGCGCGCCGACGCCGTGCCCGAGATGGACTTCGACGACCTGGTGGACGGAATCTCGACCGGCATCCGATCCCGTCCGGACCGCTGGCACGAGGAGATGACCCGCCGCCTGCTGCTCGGCTTCGCCCTGGCAGCGCTCGCCACCGGCTGGGCCGTGCTGCTCGTCCCCGCCCCGAACGGGCCGCGGGCAGCCGCCGGCGCACTGGTTGCGGCCCTGCTGGCCGTGGGGGCGGTACTGCTGACACGGACCTGGGGAAGCGTCTCGGCAGGTACCACGGTGGGACTGGCCGCACTGCCCTACGCTGCGCTCGCCGCGGCCCTCGCCACAGGCGGCGGGCCGTACGTCGGCCACCTGGCTCCCCGCCAACTCCTCGCCGCCGGCGCAGCCGTGGCGGCCGTAGCGGTTCTCGGCGCGCTGAGCGGCCCGGCGGGGCGGCCGGTGTTCGTCGGCGCCGCATGCGTCGGCGCCCTGGGCGCCGCAGCCGCCCTGCCGGCCGCCACCGGGCTGCTCACCGGCACCGGCGCCGCGGCCGTCCTGCTCTGTCTCGCTCTTGCACTGGGACCGTCGGTGCCCGTCACCGCATTCCGGCTCGCCAGGCTGCACACCACCGCGCTGCCCACCGGCGCCGACGACCTGGGCGAGGACGTCGAGCCGATCCCGGCCCCGCCGCTGCTGGAGCAGGTCAAGAACACCGACCGGTTCATGACCGCGCTGTTCGTTGCACTCGGCGCGCTCTGCACGATCTGCCTGATCCGGCTCGGCCATGCGCCAGGCTGGGCGCCCCCCGTGCTGTGCGCCATCGCCTGCCTGGTGCTGCTCCTGCGCAGCCGGGTGCTGCTCGGCGCCTGGCAGCGCCTGGCCGCACTGGTACCCGGAGTGCTGGGCCTGGTCCTGCTGGCCACCAGAGAGGCCGCACCGTCCCCGACGCCGCAGCGGCTGGTGGTCGAGCTCGGCGCCCTGGTGTTGCTGGCCGTCGTCATGGTGGCCGCCGCCCACCGCCTGCCGGGGCGCAGGCTGCTGCCCTACTGGGGGCGGGCTGCGGATCTCGCCGAGAGCCTGACCGCGCTGAGCCTGGTCCCGGTGCTGTGCCAGGTACTGGGGCTGTACGGGTACCTGCGGGGGCTGTTCGGCTGATGCACGCCGGGAGCGTTGCCCACGGACGACCCTCACACGCGGAGTAAGACGATGCAGAGCAAGCAGGACCAGCTCCAGGCGCACCTCTACGTCCTGGGCCGGGTGGTGTCTGCCCTGACCCGGGGAGAGCCCGACGCCGCAGAGACGCCGATGCGCAGGTTCACGGGCGCGGCCGTCGGAGGCGGAGTGCTGGCCCTCGTCCTGGCGGCGGGAGCCGCCGTCCTCGGGCTGGTGCTCCCGGCCTCGGGCACCGCTTGGCAGACTTCCGACACGCTTGTCGTGGAGAAAGAGACCGGCACCCGGTACCTCCTTGTCGACGGCGTCCTGCACCCCGTCCTGAACTACACCTCGGCGCGGCTGCTCACAGGATCCCAACTCCAGGTGAAGTCCGTCGCGCAGAAGACGCTTGCGGCGGTGCCGCGCGGAGTTCCCCTGGGCATCCCCGGTGCGCCGGACTCGCTGCCGCAGCCGGGTCCGGCCGCCACCGGCCGGCAGTGGACCCTCTGCGCCGATCCTGCATCCGATCAGGCAGGGACAGCGGTTCGCACCACGGTGGCGCTCGACAACGCCCGGCCGATCGGCGCGCCCCTGGGTGTCAGCGCCCTGTTGCTGGAAGGGCCTGACGGCGTGCTGTACCTGGCCTGGCACGACCACCGCCTGCGTGTCCCCGACCGTGCGGTGCTGGTGGCCCTCGGCTACGGCGGCCACCAGCCCTGGCGGGTTCCGGCCCAGTGGCTGGCCGCGCTGCCGTCCGGGCCGGACCTGCGGGCGCCCTCGGTGCCCGGCCAGGGTGCGGACGGCCCCCGGGTGGGTGGCCGGGCGTCCAAGGTGGGCCAGGTCCTCTCGGTGACGACGACCACCGACGGCGGACCAGGAACGAGCTATTTCCTGGTGCTCCAGGACGGCCTCGCGCCGGTCAGCGCGTTGGAGGCGGCGCTGCTGCTCGGAGACCCGGGCAGCCGTGGCGCCTACCCGGACGGGCGGGTGACGGCGGTGGCGGTCAGTTCCTCCGACGCGGCCGCGGCGGCCCTGTCGGGGCACACGGTGGATGCCGCCGGTCTGCCCGCCACGACGCCCGTGCTGGTGGAAGCCGCCTACGGTCGTGTGCAGGCGCCCTGCGTGCGGCTGCTGTTCGGCCCCGGCGGGACAGCGGCGTCGGCCGTGGTCGGCCTGGCGGACGTCCCCTCGACGGCCGGCGGCGCAGCCGGCGCGGGCCGGGCCCTGGTGGTCCCGGGCGGAGGCCTGCTGGCCGAGGCCCCCGCGCTGAGCGGCGACCGGCGCGGCGCGCAGTACCTGGTGTCCGACCTGGGGGTGAAGTACCCGCTGGGCGGCGATGCGGCGTCGGCGCTCGGCTACAACTCGAACGCGCCGGTGGCGGTTCCGTCCGCACTGTTGGACCTGCTGCCCACCGGTCCCGAGCTCTCCGCCGCGGCCGCCGCCCGGGAGCAGCCCGTCACCGCGCCGTCGACGCCGTGAAGCCGCAGGCGCGCGGCGGTGCAGTGGTGGAGCGCACGACCAGCGAGGGCTGCAGCAGACGGTGAACCGGCGAGCCGCCACCGCGGACCCGGGCGATCAGCGCCTCGGCCGCCAGCCGACCCATGTCCACGGCCGGCTGGTGGACCGTGGTGAGGCCGACATGGTGCATGGCGGCCAGTCCGGTGTTGTCGTACCCGACGACCGAGACGTCCTCGGGCACACGCAGCCCGGCCTCCTCCAGTGCAGCGATGACCCCCACCGCGTTGTAGTCGTTGGCGGCGACTATCGCGGTGGGGGCGGGTCTGGCGGCCAGCAGTTCGCGGGTGCTCCGCGCGCCGGCGGTGTCGGTGTACTCACTGGGAACGACGAGCGCCTCGAGACCGTGGCGGCTCATCGCCTCCTGGTAGCCCCGTCGCCGTGGTGCGGCCTGTGAACCCGCGCCGCCGTCGAAGTGGGCGATGGCGGTGTGGCCGAGCGCGGCCAGGTGGTCCACCGCGAGGGCCGAACCGGTCCGGCCGTCGTCATTGACCAGATCGACCGCGGTGGAGCGGACGGTGCGGGCGACGAGGACCACCGGGCAGGTTGCGGCCGCGGTTGCGATCGTGGCCGCGGGGACGACGGGGCCCAGCAGCGCGACCCCGGCCGGCCGGAAGGACAACAGGCTGGCGACGGCCTTCTGCTCGCGCGCGGCGTCCCGGCAGCCGGTGTTGAAGACCAGCTCGAAGCCCGCGGCCCGGGCCGCGGCGTCGAGCCCGTCCACGACCTCGGCGAAGAAGGCGTTGTGCAGGTCGGACACCAGCACACCGAGCACCGTCGAGGTGTGACTGGCCAGCGACCTCGCCATGGCGTGCGGGGCGTATCCGAGTTCGGCGGCTGCTTGCAGCACGGCCTCACGCCGGCCCGGGCTCACCTGCGGCGAGTTGCGCATCACCAGTGAGACCAGGGCGCGGGAGACGCCCGCACGCCGTGCCACGTCCTCCATGGTCGGTCGGCCCATCTGTCTCTCCTGCGCTGTGTGCTGGCCTGCGGATTACCGGCAGGGCCGGCGCCGGCGGGTAACGGTTCCCGCCCATCGTGCGGGCGGTCTTGACTTCGCCGATCGGCAGGCTACATCGTGGTGCCGCTTCAGTCATTAGAGCGCTCTAATTCCGGCTTCCCGGTTAGGGCGCTGCGATCCGGGATCACTGCGTGGCCCCGCGCTGCGGCGCGGTGTTCACCTGTCCCCCACGGCCGTCGAGCCCTACGGGCCGGCGGCCCCACCCCTGTGGAAGGACGCACCATGACGACGTCGAACCCGACCGCGCCCGAGTGGCCGCGCCGCCTCGGACGGCGCCGCGTGCGCCTGTCGGCGGCTGCCGCCGCGGCAGCCCTCGCCCTGCTGGCCGCATGCAGCGGCCCATCCGCTGACGCGCCGCCCTCTGCCGCGAACACCGCGGCCAAGGGCGCGGACACCGCCGGCCCGCTGACCGTCGAGGTGGTCACGCACGGCGGTACAGGGGACTCCTTCTGGAGCGTGGCGCAGCACGGCGCGACGGACGCGGGCAAGCAACTCGGCATCCAGGTCTCCTACAACTCCGACCCCGACCCCGCCGGCCAGGCCAAGCTGATCGACAACGCGATCGCCCAGCACATCGGCGGTCTGGTCGTCTCCATGGCCAACCCGGACGCCCTGCAGTCATCGATCAAGGCGGCAGTGGCCGCCGGGATCCCGGTGGTGACCATCAACTCCGGTTCCGCCGCGAGTGCTTCCTTCGGCGCCATCGGCCACGTCGGGCAGGAAGAATCCGTCGCCGGCCAAGGGGCCGGCGCCAAGCTCAAGAAGCTGGGCCGCACCAAGGTCCTGTGCGTCATCCACGAGGCCGGCAACATCGGGCTCAACCAGCGCTGCGACGGCGCCAAGCAGGGCTTCGGGGCCGCGGTCACCAACCTGCAGGTCGACCTCGGCAATCCCGCGGACACCGTGGCGCGCATCCGGGGCGCGCTGCAGGCCGATCCCTCCATCGACGCGGTGCTCACCCTGAACTCCCAGGTGGCCCAGAGCGCGGTCACGGCGGTTGCCGCCGTCGGCTCGAAGGCCCAGGTCGCCACGTTCGACCTCAACAAGGACGTGCTGGCCGCGATCAAGGCCGGCACGGTGGTCTTCGCCGTGGACCAGCAGCAGTACGAGCAGGGCTACATCGCGGTGGTGATGCTCAAGCTCTTCCACGACAACGGCAACACCCTCGGCGGCGGCATGCCGGTGCTGACCGGTCCGGGCTTCGTCGACAAGTCCAACGTCGACCAGGTCACCCGGTTCGCGGACCGAGGCACCCGATGACCACGGCGGGACAGCAGGCGGCCACCGCCTCCTCCGCCCCGGGACGGGTCGGGCTGCTGGCCCGCCTGGTGGCGCGGCCCGAACTGGGCTCTCTGCTCGGCGCCGGGCTGGTCCTCACCTTCTTCTCGCTGATCAGCGGCCAGTTCCTCAGCACCCTGGGCGCGGCCACCTGGCTCGACGACTCGGCGACCCTGGGGATCGCCGCAGTGGCTGTGGCCCTCCTGATGATCGGAGGCGAGTTCGACCTGTCCGTCGGCGTGATGACGGCCTCCTCCGCGCTGATCACCTCACTGCTGGCCGTGTACGCGGGCTGGAACGTCTGGGCGGCGCTCGCGGCGGCGCTCGCCTTCGCTCTCGCCGTGGGGGCGCTCAACGGCTGGCTGGTCATGCGCACCGGCCTGCCCAGCTTCATCGTCACCCTCGGCACCTTCCTCGCCCTGCAGGGCCTCAACCTCGGTGTGACCCGGCTGGTCACCGGCACCGTGCAGGTCTCGGGCATCCGTGAGGCGGACGGATACACGCAGGCCGGCTACCTCTTCGCCTCCACCGTCCAGGTGGGCGGGGCGCCGTTCCCGGTGTCGATCCTGTGGTGGGTTGCGGTCACTGCAGCCGCCTCGGCACTGCTGGTGCGCACCCGGTTCGGCAACTGGGTGTTCGCGATAGGCGGTTCGGCACCCAGCGCGCGACAGGTCGGCGTGCCGGTGGTCCGCAGCAAGGTGCTGCTCTTCATGGGCACTGCCGCCGCGGCATGGCTGGTGGGCGCGATCAACCTGCTGCGGTACACCACCGTGCAGGCGGGCCAGGGCGTCGGCCTGGAGTTCCAGTTCATCATCGCCGCGGTGATCGGCGGCTGCCTGATGACAGGCGGCTACGGCTCCGCGGTGGGCGCCTCGATCGGTGCCCTGATCTTCGGCATGGCCCGCCAGGGCATCGTCTTCGCCCGCTGGAACAGCGACTGGTTCATGCTCTTCCTCGGGGCGATGCTCATCTCCGCGGTCCTGGTCAACAACACCGTCCGACGCCGCACGGAGAGGGTGCGAGGATGACGACACCCCCTATTCTGCAAGCCCGCGACCTGGGCAAGACGTACGGCAGCGTGACCGCGCTGAGCGGGATCGACACCGTCGTCCGGCCCGGTGAAGTCACCTGCGTGCTGGGCGACAACGGCGCCGGCAAATCCACACTGATCAAGATCTTCGCCGGAGCCCACCAGCACAGCAGCGGAGAGCTGCTCCTGGACGGCGTCCCGGTCCGCCTCTCCTCGCCCCGCGAGGCGCTCGACCGGGGCATCGCCACCGTGTACCAGGACCTGGCGGTCGTCCCACTGATGAGTGTGTGGCGCAACTTCTTCCTCGGCTCCGAGCCGGTCCGCCGACTCGGACCCCTCCGGTGGCTCGACCGGCGCACAGGACGGGAGACCGCCCGCGCCGCGCTCGCCGAGATGGGCATCCACCTGCGCGACATCGAACAACCGGTCGGCACACTCTCCGGCGGTCAGCGCCAGTGCGTCGCCATCGCCAGGGCAGTGCACTTCGGCGCCCGGATGCTCATCCTCGACGAGCCGACCGCGGCACTGGGCGTCAAGCAGTCCGGCGTGGTTCTGCGATACGTCGCCAGAGCCCGGGACCGCGGACTGGGGGTCGTCCTCATCACCCACAACCCGCACCACGCCTACCCGGTCGGCGACCGCTTCCTGCTGCTGGGCCGCGGCCGCAGCCTGGGCTGCTACGAGAAGGGCGAGATCTCCCTTCAGGAGCTCACCCGACAGATGGCCGGCGGCGCCGAACTCGAAGCACTCGCACACGAGTTGCAGGCCGCAACGCGGGACGAGTAACCCCCGGCGGCGCTCGGCCCCCACCGGGGCCGGGCGCCCCGCACCTCCACACACCCCGACACACCGTCAGCCCCGCTACGGAAGGAACCCCCGTGCGCGTTGGCCTCCTCGGCACCGGCCGAATCGGCTCGTTCCACGCCCGCACCCTCGCCCGCCACCCCGATGTCACCCACCTCCTGGTCTCCGATGCCGTCCCTGGCCGCGCCGAGGAAACGGCCCGCACGCTCGTGCACGAGACGGCCGCCGTCACCGCCCTGACCGGCGTGGACGAGATGTTCGCCGCCGCCCCGGACGCGATGGTGATCGCCACCGCCACCGACTCCCACGCCGACCTGATCGCCCGCTGCGCCCGGGCCGGCCTGCCCGCCTACTGCGAGAAGCCGATCGCCCTGGATGTCGCAGGCACACTGCGCGCACTCGCGGAAGTCCGCGAACACGGCACCGCCCTCCAGTTGGGCTTCCAGCGCCGCTTCGACGGCGGCTACGTCGCCGCCCGCGAAGCGCTGCGCTCCGGGCGGCTCGGCTTCGTGCACACCATCCGCACCACCACGTCCGACGCCGCCCCGCCGCCCGCCGCCTATGTGCCCACCTCCGGCGGCCTGTACCGGGACTGCATGGTCCACGACTTCGACGCGATCCGCTGGGTCACCGGCCGTGAGGTCGTGCGGGTGCACGCGGTCGGCTCCAACCTCGGCGAGCCGTTCTTCGCCGAAGCAGGGGACGTGGACAGCGCCGCCGCCGTGCTCACCCTCGACAACGGCACCCTGGCCACCTGCACCGCCACCCGCTACCACCAGGCCGGCTACGACGTCCGCATGGAACTGGCCGGCAGCCGCGACCAGCTGGTCGTCGGCCTCGGGCCCCGCGCGCCCATGACCTCCGCCGAACCCGACTCCGCCGCACCCCCGGAAGCCCCGTGGCGGGACTTCCTCGCCCGCTTCCGCAGCGCCTACATCGCAGAGCTCGACGCCTTCCTCCTCGTCGCCAGGGGCCGCCGGGCCAGCCCGTGCACCGGTGAGGACGCCCTTGCCGCCCTGCTGATCGCCGAAGCCTGCGAACTCTCCCGCGCCACCGGATCCCCGGTCGACATCGCCGAACTGCTCAAGGACACCGCCGCCGACCCGATGGAGGCCCTGCGATGACCACGCTCCCCACCCACCGCCCCCTGATGAGCAGGGTCGCGGCCGCCCCCATCTCCTGGGGCGTCTGCGAGGTCCCCGGCTGGGGCCACCAGCTGCCGCCGACCCAGGTACTCGAGGAGATGCGGGAACTCGGCATCACCGCAACCGAGTTCGGACCCGACGGCTTCCTCCCCGCCGACCCGCGGAACCGCGCCGACACCCTGCGCTCCTACGGGCTCGACGCAGTCGGCGGCTTCGTGCCGGCCGTACTGCACCGTCCCGACCACGACCCGCTGCCCACCGTCACCGCTGCGCTGGACACCTTCGCCGCATGCGGCGCCACCACCCTGGTCCTGGCCGCCGCCACCGGCCAGGACGGCTACGACAGCCGCCCCACCCTGGACGAGACCGGCTGGCGGACCCTGTTCGGCAACCTCGACGCCATCACCGCCGCCGCATCCCGCCGCGGCCTCACCGCAACCCTGCACCCCCACATCGGCACTCTGGTCGAACGCGAGGACGAGGTGCTGCGCGTCCTCGACGGCAGCACCGTCCCGCTGTGTCTGGACACCGGCCACCTCCTCGCCGGCGGAACCGACCCGGTCTCCCTGGCCCGCCACGCCCCCGACCGCATCGCCCACGTCCACCTCAAAGACGTCGACAGCGCGAGCGCCCAAGAAGTGCGCGCAGGACGCACCCCCTACGCCACGGCCGTCGCCGAGGACCTCTACCGGCCGCTGGGGCAAGGCGACGTCGACCTCGCCGCCCTCATCGGCACCCTCGAAACCCACGGCTACCAGGGCTGGTACGTGATGGAGCAGGACACGGTCCTCAACGGGCTCCCGACCGCCGGCCAAGGGCCGCTCCGCGACGTGCGCGCATCCCTGGACCACCTCTCCCGAATCGCCCACTCCCAGGCGGTACCCCGGTGACCCCCGCCGACCCCACCTCCTACGACCTGATCACCCTCGGCCGTGTCGGTGTCGACCTCTACCCCCAGCAGGCCGACGTCCCACTCGCCGAGGTCGAGACCTTCACCAAATCCCTCGGCGGCACCGCCACCAACGTCGCCGTGGCCGCCGCCCGCCACGGAATGCGCACCCACATCGTCACCGCCGTCGGCGACGACCCCTTCGGCTCCTACGTCCGCACCGCACTGCGCACCTTCGGCGTCGACGACAGCGGTGTGGCCACCGTGCCCGGCCTGCTCACCCCCGTGGTCTTCTGCGAAATCCACCCGCCGGACCACTTCCCACTGCTCTTCTACCGCCTCCCCACAGCCCCCGACCAGCATCTGACCCCGCAGCACCTCGACCCGTCCGTCCTCGGACAGGCCCGCATGCTGTGGATCACCGGCGGCGCCCTGGCCACCGAACCCTCCCGCGGCACCACCCTCCTCGCCGCCGGCCAGAGGCACCACAGCGCGGACACCGTCCTCGATCTGGACTGGCGACCCGCCTTCTGGGACAACCCCCAGGAAGCACCCGCCTGGTACGCCAAGGCCCTGGAACACGCCACCGTCGCCATCGGCAACCAGGACGAGGTCCACGTGGCCGTCGGCACCCGCGACCCCGACCGGGCAGCGGACCTCCTGCTGGAACGCGGCGTGCGGCTCGCCGTCGTCAAGCAGGGCCCCGCCGGAGTCCTCGCCCGAACCCCCACCGAAGACATCCGCATCGAACCGCTGCCCGTTCACGTCGTCAACGGCCTCGGAGCCGGCGATGCATTCGGCGGCGCCCTCGCCGCAGGACTGCTCGCCGGGCGACCGCTGCACGAGGTCATCGAGACCGCCAACGCCGCCGGCGCCCTCGTCGCCGGACGCCCGGCCTGCGCCGACGACATGCCCTACCCCGAGGAGATCACCGAACTCCTGCACCGCCACCGCACCCGCCCCGCCGGAGCCCCACCACTGGCCGTTCCCCCGGCCTCCCGCACCCGCCCCGGTGACGACCGGAGCACCCGGAGAACTCCCCGGCACCTCACCGAGATCCGCGCCGCCGACCCCGAACGCGTCCGCCGCGCCATGAACAGCCGCCCCCGCTTCGACCCGGCCCGGTTCGGAGGCCCGCTGTTCCTCCTCGCCGCAGACCATCCCGCCCGCGGAGCCCTGGCCGCCGGGGGAAACCCCACCGCCATGGCGGACCGACACGACCTGCTCGCCCGCTGCGCCGAAGCACTCGCCCGCCCCGGTGTCGACGGGTTCCTCGGCACCGCGGACCTGATCGAGGACCTCACCCTGCTCGGCGCCCTGGACGGCAAACTGGTCCTCGGCTCGATGAACCGCGGCGGCCTGCCCGGCGCCGCCTTCGAACTCGACGACCGCTTCACCGGCTACGACGCCCGCGGCATCCAGGACGCAGGACTCGACGGCGGCAAACTGCTCCTGCGCCTGGACCCCCAGGACTCCGCCACCGCAACCACCCTCGAGAGCGCAGCCCACGCCGTGGACTCCCTCAACGAACGCGGCCTGCTCGCCCTCGTCGAACCCTTCGCCTCCCGCCGCCGGGACGGCAGGGTCCGCAATGAACTCACCGCAGACGCCCAGATGTGGGCCAACAACATCGCCCAAGGCCTCGGCCGCACCACGGCCCGCACCTGGCTGAAACTCCCGGTGGTACCCGAGATGGAACGCATGATGTCCTCCACCACCCTGCCCACCCTGATCCTGGGCGGCGAAGGCGGCACCGACCAGGACCGGCTGTACGCCACCTGGGCCGAGGCACTGCGCATCCCCCAGGTCCGCGGCCTGATCGTGGGCCGCACCCTGCTCTACCCGCCCGGCGACGACATCGCCGAAGCCGTCGACACCGCCGTGTCCCTGCTCGCCCGGTGACCCGACCGGTGTGCCGTCCTGTCCCGACACCGGGCGGCACACCGGCCCACCCCCAGCAGCCCGTCCGCATCACCACGAGGAGCCCGCCCATGGGCCACGGAACCCACCCGACGACCCCCGCCTCCAACGACCTGCACCGGCCGCACGGCAGCACCGCCCGCCCCGGCCACCCCTGTTGGATCGACCCTGACACCGCCGGCTGGACGTACTCCTCGCTGCGCGTCCTCCACCTCGCCCCCGACCGACACCACCGCCTGGACACCGCAGACAGCGAATGGATCGTGCTGCCCCTGTCCGGAGCCGTCCGCGTCCACTGCGAGGGCCTCGACCTCGACCTGCACGGCCGCCCCGACGTCTTCACCGCCGTCAGCGACTTCGCCTACCTGCCCAGGGACACCACGGCGCATCTCCACAGCCCCGCCGGCGGCCGCTTCGCCCTCGTCGGCGCCCGCTGCGAGCGGCGCCTGCCGCCCCGCTACGGCCCCGCCCACAGCGTCCCCGTCGAACTACGCGGCGCCGGACACACCAGCCGCCAGGTCAACAACTTCGCCGCCGCCCACACGTTCGAGACGGACCGGCTGATCGCCGTGGAAGTCCTCACCCCCGGCGGCAACTGGTCCTCCTACCCGCCCCACAAGCACGACCAGCACCGACCAGGCGCCGAGTCACAGCTGGAAGAGATCTACTACTTCGAGCTGCGCGACCCCCCGGGCTCCGGACCCGGCACCGGCTACCACCGAGTGACCCCCTCCGGCCCCCACTCGCACTCCGACGTTCTCGCCGAGGTCCGCACAGGCGACATCGTCCTCGTCCCCGACGGCTGGCACGGGCCCTCCGCAGCCCCGCCCGGCCACGACATGTACTACCTCAACGTCATGGCCGGCCCCGAACGAGCCTGGCTGATCCGCGACCACCCCGACCACACCTGGATCCGCGACACCTGGCACACCGAACCCACCGACCCCCGCCTCCCCCTCTACACCGCCCCAACGGAAGGCCCCCCGCGATGAGCACCACGCGCCCGAGCACCGTCCGCCTCACCACCGCCCAAGCGCTCATCCGCTTCCTGGCCCACCAGTACACCGAACGCGACGGACAACGCCAGCGCCTGATCACCGCCTGCTGGGGCATCTTCGGCCACGGCAACGTCGCCGGCATCGGCCAGGCACTGCTGGAGACCGACCGCACCGGCCCCCACCACCTGCCCTACGCCCAGGGCCGCAACGAGCAGTCCATGGTCCACGCCGCAGTCGGCTACGCCCGGCAGGCCGACCGCCTCCAGACCCACGCCGTCACCACCTCCATCGGCCCCGGCGCCACCAACCTCGTCACCGGCGCAGCCCTGGCCACCATCAACCGCCTCCCCGTCCTGCTCCTGCCCGGCGACGTCTTCGCCACCCGCCCCGCCGACCCCGTCCTCCAGCAGCTCGAAGTCCCCTACGCCGGCGACATCAACGTCAACGACACGCTGCGCCCGGTCTCCCGCTACTTCGACCGGATCTGGCGTCCCGAACAGCTCATCCCGGCCGCCGTCCAGGCCATGCGGACCCTCACCGACCCCGTCGACACCGGAGCCGTCACCCTCGCACTGCCGCAGGACGTCCAGGCCGAGGCGTACGACTGGCCGCTGGAGTTCTTCACCGACCGAACCTGGCACATCCGCCGCCCGCGCCCCGACACCGGCGAACTCGAGACCGCCGCCCACGCGATCCGCAACGCCACGCGGCCGCTCGTCGTCGCCGGAGGCGGCGTCCACCACAGTGCCGCAGAGAACGCCCTCGCGGCGCTGGCCGACACCACCGGCATTCCCGTGGCCGAGACACAGGCAGGCAAGGGCTCCTTGCCCTGGGACCACCCCTGCCAGCTCGGCGGTATCGGCCACACCGGCACCCCAGCCGCCAACACGGCCGCCGCCGAAGCCGACCTGGTCATCGGCGTCGGCACCCGCTGGACCGACTTCACCACCGCCTCCGCCACACTCTTCGCCCACCCCGGCGTGCGCTTCGTCAACCTCAACATCGCCGGCCCCGACGCGCACAAACTCGCCGGCCTCCCCGTCGTCGCCGACGCCCGCGCCGCCCTGGAAGAGCTCACCGCCCGCCTGGCCGGCCACCAGGTCACCACAGGCCACCGCGCCCAGTACCGGCATGCCGCCGACCAGTGGCAGAGCACCGTCGACGAGATCTACAGCACCCCCCACCCCGACGCCCGCCCCACCCAGCACCAACTCCTCGGCATCCTCGAAGAAGTGATGCACCCGCGCGATGTCCTCGTCAACGCGGCCGGATCCCTGCCCGGAGACCTGCACCGGCTCTGGCGCCCCCGCGACCCGCACCAGTACCACGTTGAGTACGGCTACTCCTGCATGGGCTACGAAATCCCCGCCGCCATCGGCATCCGCCTCGCCGCACCCGACCGAGAGGTCTTCGCCCTCGTCGGCGACGGAACCTACCTGATGATGCCCACCGAACTCGTCACCGCAGTCCAGGAGAACATCAAAATCATCCCGATTCTGATCCAGAACCACGGCTACGCCTCCATCGGCAACCTCTCCGAACACGTCGGCGCCGAACGCTACGGCACCGCCTACCGCCACCGCGCCGCCGACGGCACCTACACCGGAGACCCGCTGCCCCTCGACCTCGCCAGCAATCTCGCCTCCCTCGGCCTTCACGTCCTGCGCGCCGACACCACCAGCCAGCTGCGCGCCGCACTGCATACAGCCCGAGCCGCCGAACACCGCACAGCGGTCTACGTGGAGACCGCCCCCGCCGACCCCAAGGCACTGACCGCCCAGCCCTGGTGGGACGTGCCGGTCGCAGCCGAGTCCACTCGTGCCGCAGCCAGGAACGCACGCCGACACTACGAGCTGCACAAGCGCACCCAGCGCCGCCACCTGTGACTGGGCCCAGGGGCTCTATGTCCTGTCGGGGGAGTCCGCTACGTTTCACACCCCCGGCAGGAGGGTGACTCCGACAGATTCGGAGCGGACAGGAGGAGCGATGAACACCTGCTCCCTCCATACGGCCGGCATACCCGGGCGCCCGCGCACCCGATCTGCGGCGATGGGTGAGGCCGGCCGGCGATGTCCCTGAACATCCCGTCGTGGGCACACCCGGTGATGGGAATCCTCGTCGGACACTGGCCTACGGCGGACGAAGACGGCATGCGCGATGCGGCCACCGTGTTCGACCAGCTCGCCTGGGACGCGGACGCCCTGCACGGCCAGCTGTCCGCCCAGTCCGTTCACGTGCCCGGCTGGCGGGGCGAGAGCCGCGACGCCCACGACCGGGGCGTGGGGCATGTGCTGGGCAACAGCGGGCTGGCCCAGACACGAGAATCGGCAGCCCGCCTGGCGGACAGCATCCGCACCGCCCGCGGCCAAGTGGTGAAGGCCAAGGTCCAGGACCTGGAGATCGCCGCCTGGCTGCTCGCCTCCACCGCCTGGGCACTGGCGAGCGCCTACATCACGGGAGGCGCCTCGCTGCAGTTGCTGGCCGTACTGCAGACGGCCGCCGAAGAGCTGTTGGCCGCTGTCAGCCGCTGGCTGCTGGCCGCAGTCAAGGCGATTGCCGGCGGTGTGCTGTTCATGGTGGCCGCGGACGCGAGTGCACAGGGTATCGAGCTGCTCCGCGGAGACATCGACACCTTCGACCTGGACTCGCTGGCACAGTCCGCCATAGGCGGCGCCGTGGTCGGTGCTGTGAGCCTGCCACTGGGACTGGTGGTCCGGCCTGCCGGAGAAGCGCTGAAGAACACCCTGGGGGCACTCCTGGGGAAGTCTGCGGGGGCGACCGCCGAACGGGCCGTGGGATTCGCCAACATGGTGGCCACGAACTGGGTGACGAACGCGGGGCTGGGGGCGGCGCAAGGGAAAGCGAACTTGAGTCTTGCGGATGCCGTGGCCGGTGCAGGCTCGGCCGCCTTGCACGTCCATGGCGCACCGCACGGCGAGTCCGTACCAGCTGCGGGGCACCGGGCAGAGACGCCCGCACCCCGTCCGGGCCGCGGCGAGGACCACTTCGGCTCGGTTGCCTGGCCCTCGACAAGCGGCGAAGGCTGGGGGGTCGGTACCGGCGACGGGCACTGGCTGGAGGCAGTGGGGGAGGGGAACTGGTGGGTACGGCCCGACGGTTGGGGGCAGGCACCGCAGGATTCGGCCTTCGCGGCAGCAGTCCGCGCGATCCCGCCCGCAGCCGACGGAAGGCCGCGACTCGTCGTGGGGACGCCTGACCTGCCGACGGATGCCGTTCTGCACCGTTTGGCCCCGGCATGGCAGAACGTCAAAGCCGCAGGAGTGACCGTCTCGGAAGTGGTTCTGGCATCACCGATCGGCGAACGCGGGATCGCGGCCGTTCGCGAGTTCGCAGCGCGCGAGCAGGTCAAGGTGACGGCACCGAACGGACAAGTCGTGGCCAGCCCCGACCGATCGCTGTTCGTGCCGTCCGCCGGCGGAAGCGCCGGCACCTCCACCCATGGGCAGTGGCTGCACGTGACACCGAGGCCGGAACACATGCACGCCCCTGCGGCACCCTCGTCCCACCCGGCCGAGGCAGGCGCCCAACCGCGGCCGACACCTCACCCTGCGCCTGAGTCCCGTGCCACTGCTCACACCTCCGTCCGATCGGACAGCCCTCTCGTCGGCCGACCGGACATCCCGCGCCAGGCCGAGGGCGCCAGCGTGCTCCCCACGACCACGCACAACAGCAGCACCCACGAGTCGACCGGCCCTGGCACCCCACAGCAGCGCGCCGCTCTCCGGTACACCCCGCCGATTCCGTCCGTCGAGCGGTCGTCAGGCCTGCACCACCTCGCCGCCACGACCCACCAGACCGTCGGCGTCGCCGGGGAACCAACAGCAGCGGTTCCCCGACCCGCGCCCGGGCCCGCCCACTCGGCCGCCGCACCGAACGCGCCCGGCCACCCTGTGCACACCGACACGGCGCCGTTGCAGACACACCCGGGCACAACCGTGCGCGTCGGCGGTGCCGTCCTGGACCCACCCCGTTGGGAGCGCGCCCTGCCGGAAGGAGACAGGGGAATACAAGAACTGGCGGACCGGCTTGCTGTGGACCCGGTCCCACCCGCCACCGCCCTCCATGAGCCGATGCCTGCCAGAGGGGGGCAGGCTGGTCACGAAGCCGCACCGGCCGTCCTGCCACCTCACCGGAACAACGGTGAGGTGCTGTCAGCCCGTGCACTGGCCGATGTTCTAGACCCGACCGGCCACTACGGTGCCGGGCCTGTGCTGCCACCTGACGCTGTGCCGGGCGGGCTTGATGGACAACCGGAGCCCCCGATCCCGGGCCACGAGCAACGGCCTCCTATCACCCCCGACACCGCTCTGCCCTCGGCCCCCGCGGGCACCTCCGCCCACCCGACGCCCGACCGCCTCGCGACCCCGGAGCTCCGGCACACCGAACAGGACATGAACGGTGTGGCGCCCACTCCACCGGTTACCACGTTCGAGGGGAGTGGGCAGCTGCGGGCGGCGCTCAGCGACGACTTCGACCCGTCGGCAGGCGCGGCGGTGCCGTCCACAGCCCTGGCCAGAATCTTGGGGCCGGACGTGTTCGGCCTGCGGCAGGCACCACCTGCGCCGGACTTCTTGCACGGCTACGACTTTGCCCGGATCAAGGCGGACCAGCGCTCCGCGCTCTACCAGGCACTGGACCTGACACACGAGGCGCCCCGCCCCGCAGACCTGGTCCCCTCCGCGCTGGAACACCGGCCGGACTGGGTCGCGGCGTCACAGCAACAGTGGGTGAGCCGCACGGACACCCCCTGGTTGCCTAAACGCCCGAAGATCCCACACACCCTGCATTCCATCTGGCTGGGGGGTCCACTACGTGACGAAGGCGCCATGCACGTCTTCCGCGAGAACGTCGGAGCCGCGGCCAGAGGTCTCACCGATTTCGACGTCGTGATGTGGACGGATGTGCCCCGCGAACAGTTCGATGCTGCCCGATCCCTTCCCATGGAGCCTGGGACGACCGCCCAACTGGCCGAAGTCCGATCCATGCTCGACTGGGCGCAGGAGAACGATGTCAGGCTGGTCAACGTCGACGAAGTGTTCTCGGCCGGCACCCCCATGGAACTCCAGGCCCTCTACCGGACCGAGATGGCCAAGCAGATCGGCCCGGGTTACGCAGCGGCCAGCGACATCCTGCGTATCGAAATCCTCAGACGGTTCGGCGGGGTCTACTCCGACGGCGACAACATCCTGTCCGCCGACCTCGGAGCGGAACTGCTGAGGGTCGCCAACTCGCCCCAGGGCTTCGCCGTTGGCACCGAAATGGGACGCAACACCAATGCAGTCCTGATCTCCCCAGCTGGGCACCACTTCCTCGACGCCTACCAGCAGGCCATGGCCGACAACTACACCCGCACCCCCTACGAGAACGCCCTTCGTAACGGAGCCCTGATGGTCGGCCACCGGGACGCCCTGGTCCCAGCCGATCCCGATCGCGCGCTCGCCCCACAGATCCGACCGCAGAACCCGCAGGCAGTGCGCACCGAGGTCTTGCACCGCACCGGCCCCAGCCCAAATGTGTTCGAGCCGCTGGCCGCCGCGCTGGACCTCGCGACTCGCACCCACCTGCCCCGGGTTGCCGAGGACGTGTTCACTGTCCGTTCCGACCATTCCTGGCTACCCGACGGCCAAGCGCACGAGACGATCGACGCGAGGCCTGCGGCACCGACTGCACACGAGACCGTGCAGGTGGCACGCAAGCTGTTGGCCTCGTTGGTGCACGAGCTTCACAGCCAGCCCGGCAATCTCAACCTGGCCCGCTACGCCCCGGTGGCCGAGCAGCACGGCGCCCCCGGAACTGTGTGGGATGCCGTCATTGGGATGATCGCCGCCGATCCGCATCTCCGGGACATGGTCGACTCGGTGACTCTGGATGTCCTTGACGCGAACAACCGGCCGATGCGCACCGTGGATTTGCCGCCGTACGCTCGGGATCTGCTCGGTGTCACAGACCGGGCGGGCAGTGACGAGCAGATCTTGCCTGCGGGTACCTTCCCGGCCCACTTGCGGGAACCCGGTGCGTCCTGGGAGTCACGCCATACGGACAGGTCATTCGACGCGCAGGAAGGCGTGGAACAAGGTCGCGACCGCGGCGGCCCGCAACCGGTGTCCGACCGTACGCGAACTCTACTCGGAACCGGCGGGCACGGACTGGCCGGCCTACTCTTCAACCACGGGGCCCCCGCGCGGGCTGAACTGTTGGGGCGAAGCCATGGCCTCGTTCTACGTCCTGGGCTGAGCCACTCGCTCCTCGACAAGATTGATTTGGTCCTGCGAGAACTGCCCCGGGCAGACGTGGCGGACAATCCAGAGCTCGCCTCGATCTTCGTTGGCCCGCGGGACCTCGGCCAGAGCAGCGCGTACATTGGCGAACAGCGGGGTATCGCCGTGGTCCGCCCGTTGGGCATGCCGGCGTGGCTGTACACCCGGCTGGACCGCGGCGTCGTCTGGCAGCGCCAGCTTATGGATTATGGCGCGCTGCAGGGCCACGAGGGCATCAGCGCCAGAGAGGACAAGGCGCTCGAACTGGGCGACCGCCGGCGCGACGTCATGGCGGGGGTCTCGGACGTCCTGGCTCACGGCAACCTGGTGGAGTGGACCCTCAGGCATGAGGTCGGCCACGCGGTTGACCAGCAGATTTCCTGGGTGGACCGCTTCTCGTCCCAGGAGATCTTCGGCGGCTGGCGTCTCCACCCGACGTTCGCGGAACGGAGGGCCATCGCCTGGGACATTCTGCGCAGCGTGGGTGTGAGCGATGCCGAGGCGGGTCTGAAAGACGAGTACGGCATGTCGATGGTGGAGGCCTTCGCCACGGTCCTCAACCCGCCCAGCCTGGCACTGCACCGGCAGGGGAAGGACCTGCGAAACGTCTTTCACCAGTTCGGCGGTGGCTTGCGGGACAAGGGGGAGCAGGCTCTGCGCCGGGTGCGGTTGGCACTTGCGGAGCCGTGGACCTTCTCCGACGGCGGTGGCGCGGACCTGAGCATCGACGGCCGGATATACCAAGTGAGTTCGCAGGACGGCTGGATCAGCTATCTGGCGGATCAGCGCCGGTACGCCGTCTCCAACTACCAGTTCGCCACACCGTCCGAATGGTTCGCCGAGGCGTATGCGGCATTTCACGATCCCGCACCCGGACCCCGGGAACGGCTCAACCCGCAGGTCCGGGAGTGGTTCTCCAGGAGGCTGTCCCCGACCGCGGAGGCCCCATCGTCGGAGGCCGCTGCCGAATCCGGGGGGAACACGCTGGCGGATCACCCGGCCGAGCCTGTGCCGATCCGAGACCGGCCCGTGGAGCCCGCCGAGCTGGCACTGGACAGGGCGGTGGTGCGGTTCGCTCGGGGGGACAAGGCGGTCACTCCCGCTGCCAGAACCGACCTGATCGTGCTGGCCGACCAATTGGCACACCAGGGACTCGAACGCTGGAAGCGGGGACTGCCACTTCCCGAGATCGACGTCGTCGGCTATGGCAACGGCAAGCGTTTTCCGGTTCCCGACCTCGACCAGGCGTCGCGCACCGGTTACGAGCGAGCTGTCGCAGTCACTGACGTTCTGAAGGAACGGCTGGTTGGACGGCTGGCGGAGCTGCAACCGGACGCCTCGGACGTCTTGACCGCCGATCGGTTCCCGATCAAGGAACGTTCCGCAGGCACAGGAGCGGACGAAGGTATCGGCGGTGCGGTGCCGCATGACACACGAACGCGGCGCCGAGCGGTGGTGTCGGTCGACTATCAGCCCCACCAAGTGGTCATCGGCGACGCGAGCCGCGGCGCCGAGCTCGTGCCGCGTGAGCTCCACTTCGTCTGGCTGGGCGGCACTCTGAGCGAGGCTGCTCGCGGCAATGTCGATGCGTGGCTGGCCAAGGCCGGCGAAGCCGGCTGGCATGTGAACATGTGGGCGGACCGGGGCGCGATGTCCGCGAACGCCGACTTCTTCGCCGGACTGGCGGCGGCCGGGGCCAAGGTCACCTCGGTTGATGCCGAGCTCTTCGCCCACCTTGACAGTGCAGTTGACCCAGGGCCGTCCCCGGCCCGGAAACCGTGGGACCTGTACAGCTTTGCGGTCGAGCACAAGGCCTTCGCCATGGCGTCGGACATCACCCGCTATGCGCTGCTGCACCGAGAGGGCGGTGTCTACCTGGACGTCGACCTGGGCCCCGGGAGGGCAGAACTTCCCGACGCCCTGACCATGCCCGCCGACGGGATCCCCTTTTTCGCTCCCCAGATCCATGACTGGGGGCACATGGAGCAGATCCTCAGGAACAACGGCTGGCCCTCCGCCGGGGCCGGGGGAGTGGACGGGCACGAGGCATTGAGTGCGGCCGTGGAAGCCCAGTACAAGCGGGGTAATTTCGGCAACAACCTGATCGTGACGCAGCCGCGATCGGCCTTCCTGAAGGGAGTGCTCGAGAGCCTGCCCGATCCGAACGACCCCGTGTTCCAGGCGAGGGCCAAGGACATGAGGAACGATGCAGCGAGCGTGACCGGGCCGTGGCGGCTGATGCGCGAGGTGGAAAGGTTCCTCGGAGCATCGGGTGAGTGGCCGGCGGGCGCGAAGTGGGCCACTTTGTTCGACTCCCGAAGGGTGGCGTTCGACCCCGGACAACGGCGGTGGTGGGACGGCCTGGAGTGGCTCACCGCAGAGAGCGAGAATCAGGAGACCACCCCGGTACCCACCCCCACCCCTGCCCTGGAGCCACCGGCCCGAGAACCTTCCTGGCATCTCGAGGTCGTGCCAAGTCCCACGGACGAGGAACGTCTTGCGGCCGCTGCCGAGGCACAGCAGTGGGTCTGGCGTAGCGAGAAGGGGACCCTGTGGCGCAACGACGACAGGGAGTCGGCCGTGGTTTCCGCCGCGGGATTCCAGTCCATGAACCCCGCCAAGTTGAACTTGCCGGACCACGTCATGAACAGCGGCGGTTCGAACGGGCACGGGTTCGTCAGCACCAGCCGCGAGAAGAGGCTGAGCCGGGAGGCCAACTACCAGTACATGGTCAAGGCCTCCGGAGGTGCCGACGTGAACCGGGCGCTTCCCGGCCATCAGCACAAGGGGGAGATGGAAATCGCATTCCCCGGCGGCATCGGACCGCGCTACATCAAGGGCACCTATGATCTTGACCCCGACGGCATGCCCACCGGGTGGATACCCAATCCCGGCTACGTGTCCATCAACGGGCCGGGCCAGCTGGCCAAGATCATGAAGTGGTTCGGGTAGGGCCCGGGTTTTCGGGCCCATGGGCCCTGCCTGCCGCCGACAGGTCCCGCATAGTCTGCGCAGACCGTCGCTGAGCAGCCGACGGGGCCCTGCCCGACCCCTGCCGAGCCGAGCCGGACGCAGGCCGCCGGGCAGGGCCGTATCCCCAGGACGATTCCGGCCGATCGCATGCCCTGCATCCGTCCGGGGACCGACCGGACCAACCAAGGAAAGGCAGCCCGTGCCGCAGATAGACGTTCTGTCGGGCGGTGCCCACAGCCCACGGACGCCTCCTGCGTCGATGCCCGGGCACGCCCTGTCCTTCGCTGGCACCGCCCTGGAGAGCTGCCGATGAGCGGACGGATTCTCAATGTCTCCGCTCGTGAGCCGGGTTGCTATCCCAGCATCGGCCACGCGCTGGCCGAAGCCGGGAACGGTGCGATCATCAATGTGCTGCCCGGTGACTACCGGGAGAGCGTGGTGGTCCGTACCCCGGTGAGCATCACCGCCGAGGACGGCCGGGGCAGCGTCACCCTCCATGCGGTGGACGGCAGCGCCGTCGTCCTCGCCGCCGAGGCACTGACGCTACGCGGCCTGGTTCTGCGCAACCGGGACACCAAGGCTGCCGCTGTGGAGGCGGCCACCGGCCGTCTGACCATGGAGGACTGCTCCGTTGAGGCGGACTCCTGGGCCGCGGTCGTCGTGAGCAATCGGGCGACCCTGGCCTTGCGTGACTGTGACGTCCGCAACCCGGGGGGCTCCGGCATCGTGGCCGCGGAGGAGGCCGACGGACTGGTCGAGCGCTGCACTGTAGAGAACATCGGCGGATCAGCGTTCGTCCTGGCCTCGGGCGCCGACCCCGTGGTGCGCGAGTGCACGGTCCGGGACGTACAGGGCAACGCGGTCTGCGGGACCAATCAAGCCCGCGGACGGATCGAGAACTGCGACCTGTCCGGCACCGGTGGACCGGCCATCGGACTGGAGAAGGAGAGCACCACCGCGGTCGTCCGCACCCGCATCCACGACACCTGCGACGCCGCCGTCCACATCACCGGCAAGGCCCGCGGGGTCATCGAGGACTGCGAGTTCAGCGATCTTGGAGGCCACGGCATCGTCCTCACGGGCGGCGCGGACCCCTCCGTCCTGCGCTGCCGGATCGTACGGCCCGGCGGCGACGGCATCCATGTGGCCGACCGCTCCCGAGGCACGTTCGAGGACTGCGAGGTCAGCGAGAGCACCTACAACTCCGTATGGGTGACCGGGGAAAGCGATCCCACCTTGACCTCGTGCCGACTCCACACCAGTGCGGAACTGGCGGTCGTGGTGCGGGAGCAGTCCGCCGGCACTTTCACCGAACTGCAGATCCAGGACGTGCAGGGGCACGGAATCGGCATCAGCTCCGGTGCGAACCCTCTGATTCGCGCTGTGTCGGTGTCCGACTGCCAGGGCCACGGCATCCTGGTCGCCGAGGACGGCCGCGGCCGCATCGAGGACTCCCGGATCCAGCGGACCGCCCTTGCTGGCCTGGCGGCTTCCGCGGGCGGCAACCCCTACTTGGTCGGAACCCGGATCACCGGCAGCGCCGACATCGGGGTACTCGTCGGAGCCGGGGGACGCGTAGTGCTGCGAGACTGCGAGGTTTCCGGAGCCGCCGCCCAAGGAGTACTGGCGCAGGGCGACGGCGAACTGTCCCTGACCCGCGCACGCGTACACGACTGCAGGCGCGGGGGAGTCCACTTCACCGACCAGGCCCACGGCTCGCTCCTGGCCTGCGAGCTGTACGCCAACGGTGCGGACGGACTGCTGATCCAGGCCACCGGCGCGATCGCGGTGCGCGACTGCGACACCTGGGACAACCGCGGCGCAGGCCTGCGCCGAACCGTCCCCGACAGGGACATCGTGGTGGAGAACCTCACCAGCCGGGGGAATCGTGCCCCCGACACCGGAACCGCCACCACTGCCACTGCGGCCCTCCCGTCCGTCGATGGCCACCGGGCCGACTTGCACCCCGCCAAGTCGGTCACCCCCTCCGACAACCGGGACACCGGCCAGGGTGCCCTGGCCACCGCTCTGGCCGAACTCCAGAGCCTGGTCGGCCTGGGCGGGGTCAAGCGCGAAGTCACCAATCTGGTGAATCTCAACCAGATGGCGGCACGTCGGCGCGAGTTGGGCCTTCCTGCACCTCCCATGAGCCGCCATCTGGTTTTCGCCGGCCCGCCCGGGACCGGCAAGACCACGGTTGCCCGGCTGTACGCGCAGATCCTGGCCGCCCTCGGCACTCTCGGCAGCGGCCACCTGGTAGAGGTCGCCCGGCTCGACCTGGTGGCGCAGATCGTGGGCGGCACGGCCATCAAGACCGCAGAACGGTTCGAGGAGGCCCGCGGCGGCGTGCTGTTCATCGATGAGGCATACACCCTGGTGTCTGGAGACGGCGGCTCCGGTCCGGACTTCGGACGGGAGGCGATCGACACCCTGGTGAAGTTGATGGAGGACTACCGCGACGAGGTGGTGGTGGTCGCGGCCGGCTACTCGCACGAGATGCGACGCTTCCTGGCATCCAACCCCGGCCTGGCCTCCCGTTTCACCCGCACCGTCGAGTTCGAGGACTATAGCGCCGCCGAGCTGGTCACCATCGTCGAGCAGATGTGCGCAGCCCACCGGTACGAGCTGGCCCGCAACACCCGGGAGACACTCACCCACTATTTCGAACTCCTGCCGCGGAACGAGGACTTCGGGAACGGCCGCACCGCACGAAAGGTCTTCGAGGAACTCGTCGAGCGCCAGGCCCAGCGCCTCGCCGAACAGCCCGACGCCAGCGCGGCCGAACTGACCCGGCTGCTGCCCGAGGACGTCGCCGCGCCCGCGCTTCCCGGCGCGCCCCTCCCCGGGGCCGGCGACGAGGAGACCCTGACCGACCTCATGGAGCAACTCCACGCCATGGTCGGCCTCTCACAGGTCAAACGCGAGGTGTCGGACATGGTGAACCTGCTCGCGTCGGTGCGCCACCGGCAGGCTGCCGGACTGCCGACGCCCTCGCTCAGCCGACACCTCGTCTTCTCAGGACCTCCCGGCACCGGCAAGACCACGGTTGCCCGCCTCTACGGGCGGCTGCTTCGTGCGCTTGGCGTCCTCTCCCGCGGACAGCTTGTCGAGGTCTCCCGTGCGGATCTGGTGGGGGAGTGGGTCGGCCACACCGCCCAGCGCACCCGCGAAGTCTTCGAACGGGCCCGTGGCGGAGTGCTGTTCATCGACGAGGCGTACACCCTGTCCCCGGTCGGTCATACCGGCACCGACTTCGGGCGGGAGGCGATTGACACCCTGGTGAAGCTGATGGAGGACCACCGCGACGAGGTGGTGGTGATCGCGGCCGGCTACTCGGAGGAGATGGAGGGCTTCATCGCCACCAACCCCGGCCTGGCATCCCGCTTCTCACGGATTGTGGAGTTCGACAACTACACGCCAACCGAGCTTGTGACCATCCTGGACGGGCATGCGGCCCAGGCCGGATATGTGTGCACGCCGCCCGTGCGCGAGGCGCTCCTGCGTCAGTTCGAAGCGGTGCCGCGCGGACGCTCCTTCGGTAATGGGCGGTACGCCCGGCAGGTCCTCGACACCATGGTGACCCGCCAGGCGGGGCGCCTCAGCAACACCGTGAGGCCAACCGGGGAGGAGTTGCGCACCCTGCTGGCCGAGGACCTGCCGCAGATCTCCGCGCCTTCTCCGGCGGGTGAGGGCGCTTGCTGAACCGCGCCAGGAGGCTGTGAGGCCGCAGCCTCACAGCCTCCTGGCCAGGTCGGCGACGGCCGCGCGATTGCCCGCCTCGGCGGCCCGGTACAGGGCTGCCGAATCCTGCAGTCCGTCGGCGTACTGGTCGTACCTGGTGCGGAGATCCCGCAGGAGGGCGGTCAGGTCGGCGGTGCTCAGACTGTACTGCTCGGCAGCCTGGACACCGGCGGGAAGCGTGCCGTAGCCGTCATGGGGATCCGAGCAGGTCTGGGTGTACTTGTCGATGCAGGCAGAAAGATTCCGGCCAGCCTCCCGGAACTCCTCGGCGAGCCTTTCCAGACGCTCCGGATCGACTGCGGTGTAGTCCGACACTTTGTTCTCCAAATTACCGGCGAGTATTGTGTCCGTGCGCCCAGTGCCCTTGGGTCGCATCCTGAGAACGCCTGTTCAAGAACCGGGTTGAAGCGCAGGTCGGAGTAGACCGTACCGGGCCCGCAGGTGAGATCGAGAGGCCTATCGAGGCCCATATAATCTGGGTCCGGCCCAATGTTATCGCCGAGGCCTTTATCTGCCGAAATTCCTCGCTTGACATTCGAGGCCCGTTGGCCAAGAGTCGCAGCGAAAAGGCGGGGACGGCCCAGGCGCGGGTCGGCAGGCATGCGATCAGGCCGAATGGCGGATCATTCGCCGCCCGGCACCGGCCAGGCTGAACTCGACAGCGCGGCCGGGAGCGGACCGCCGTTGAATGCCAGAGGAAAGCCGGCATGGGGCGACTTGATGATCGATGAGATGAAGGCCGACGGGGGGGAGGCCCAGGTGCGGGTCCTGGTCGTCGACGACGACCTGGTGATCCGCAAGGGGCTGGTCAGCCTGTTGCACGGCGACGGGCGGGCCTTGGTCGTGGGAGAGGCCGGAGACCGCTGCCGTGCCCTCGAGCTGGCCCAGTTGCAGAGCCCCGACGTGGTGCTGTTGGACCTGGGCCTGCCGCTCTTCGAGGGACTGCACGTTCTCGCCGAACTGTCCCGGATCTCCAAGGTCCTGGTGCTCGCGGGCAGGGACGTGGCCTTCGACGTGGACCAGGCGCTGCGGGTCGGCGCCACAGGTTATCTGGTGCACCGCCAGTTCTCTGCTGCCGAACTGATCACTGCGGTCATGGCCACCGCCCAGGGGCGTGCCCACCTGTCCCCGGGGGCGATCACCGCCCTGGCCGAGAAGCTCCGTTCGACGCGCACCCTGAGAGTGGCGCCGCCGCGCAGCGGCCGTGTCGGCGAGCTGTCCCGCCGGGAGCTGGAGATCATGGATCACATTGCACGCGGGCGGAGCAACCCCGAGATTGCCAAGACCCTCTTCCTCAGCGAGAAGACGGTCAAGAACCATGTGAACCGGATCTATGCCAAGCTCCAGGTCCGCAGCCGTGCCGCGGCCGTGGCCCTGTGGTTGGGCGCCGAGGTCGACTCCGCTTGATCTCGGCCGGATCCGCAGCCCGGCCCGGTGGCGGGCCGTCGAAGAACAGCGCAAATCACTGGTCGCCCGGCGGATGTCTCGATGGCTTCGAGCGCCGCATCCTCGTGGCAACCCGTGGCCCAAGGCCCAGGCCCACACACCTTCACGGCCCCGGCGGAAGCCGGCGACAGGAGGACGCGCACGATGACCGAACTTGCCACGGATCCGTCGCGCTGCACGGCAGTCCGTCCCGCCACCCCGCCGCTTTCGCGGGCAGGCACGGCAGTGGAATCGGCGACCGCCACCCCCCTGGTGATGGTCACCGTCGATGCGGGATACAGCAGGGACCTGGTCTCGCGGCTGCAGCGGATGGGACTGCCGGTCGGCAAGGCACTGCCCTGGGGCAGCAACAAGGCCTGCCGGGGACTTCTGGACCCCCGCCCGTCGATGATCCTGCTCGCCCTCCACCACTCGGTGGAGGGCGAGCGGCTGGCGGACTTCGTTCGGGCCGCCGCGCTGGTGGCCCCCGTGGTGGTGCTGCGCCACCACGGGCAGGGCATGTTGCTGAACCTGCAGGGGCAGGAGCTGCTGCTGCGCCCTTCGGGGCGGGACACGTTGGAGGCGTTCGGCGCCGGAGCATTCGACGTCTTGGACCCTGGGGTTCCGCTGGCCGAGCTGGCGGCCCGGATCAAGGCCGATCTCAGACGCTGTCTGCCGGTCGGCGAGGAACGGGGGCTCGGCTGGCGCGGTGGTTCCTCGCCGAGCCAGCGCCTGCTGTTCGACTTGATCGTCCAGGCCCGGTCGCCGATCTGCTGCCACTACCTGAAGCAGCTGCTCGGCACGGCCCGCGAGCCCATGACGCTGCGGGCCCTGCGGGCTCGTATCCATCGCCTGATGCCGGTGTTTGACGCCCATGGCCTGCGCTTGGTCGTCGACCAATGGCGGGGGATCGTCACCTACCGGGTCGACGGCCAGGCGGCCTGGTAGAGGCCGGCCGGACCGCGGTCAGTGGATTCCGTGCCGTGTCAGAGCGCGCCGCAGTTCCCTGAGTGCATAGTGGTTGCGCGACTTCACCGTCCCCAGCGGTATGCCCATGGAGCGCGCCGTGTCTCCGATGGACCTGTCCAGGCAGTGCAGGTGCACCAGGATCTCCCGGTGTACAGGGGACAGCTCGGCAAGTGCGAAGGCAAGGCACCGGGCCTCGACCACTTGCTCGGCGCTGTCCGTAACACCGGCGGCATCGACCGGTTGACAATGCGTCTCCACCGGCCGGGCATTGCGCGCCCGGCTCGCGTCGATGACCAGGTTGCGTGCCACCCTGAGCAGCCACGGCCGCACCCGCCCGGCGGATTCCCGCAGGGTAGCGGAGTGCCGCCAAGCCCGCAGGAACGTCTCCTGGACGAGGTCCTCGGCGGCCTGGGAGTCGATCCCGCCCACCTTCATCACGTAGCGCAGCAAAGAGCCGTGGTAGGCCGCGTACAGGTCGCGGAGGAATGAATCATCCGCCCGATTGTCCTGTCTCAATCCGTGTCCCGGGAAGTTGAATCGGAGTCTCGCGGAGGCGGAGAATCCGATGGTCGTGCGAGGAGCGGGAAAGGTTCCGGCGAGCCTCCTTTCCAGGTTCGACAGCGGCCCTGAGGGCGCATTCTGTCCAGGTAGGGACTCTGTATTTCTGAACCGGTGGACCGGGAACTCTCAAGGTTTCGAGAGCTACCCCGGTGCGGCGTGATCCGGGCGCCTCGCTGGGAATCATAAAATGCTTTTCGGCGGCCCTTCGCTCTGACCGAAGCCCTTTCCGTGAAGGTTGTGAAAATCGCCGTGCGGGTGCGATCGTACCCGCACGGCGATTCCTACTGTGCTTTCTTGCCGGGGCCGTCGTTGTTCAGCCAGGCCAGCAGCAGAGCCCGAACGGTCAGGTCATCCTTGTCGAGCACGCCAGTGGGCGTGTTCTCCGTCTGCCGATGGCCGTCTGCGGCAGGAAGCTCCCTCAGCAGGACTATCGACGGCGAGCCGGCGTCGTCCATGCGGACCTCCAGCACGCGAAACAGGCTGTTGCCGGGGAAAACGGCTTCCTCGGCAGTGTCGGCGACGGCCAGGACGCCCGTACGCCGTCCGCTCAACGACCACACGACGGTCACGGCCCGCTTCTGGGCGCCGACGGGTGGGTGCAGGGAGGTGCGGAGCACCTGCGGGCAGCGCAGGGTCCGGCCGGGAACCAGGGTGTCGGCCCTCCATCCTGCCGGAACACCCTGATAGTGAACCGGCCCTCGGTAGGACGGCAGCCGCCGCAGGCCGGAGGCCACGCAGGCGGCCCACGCCGCATCCACACGGGAGGAAGGAAGGCCCTGCGGGTCCACCGGTCGGTCGCCGCACACCAGCACCCGTACGGCGACCAGGTCCCCTATGTCAGAGCCGTCGTTGGGCGCGGAGTGCGCCCTCCGCAGACCCGGATTGGTCGCCAGGGTCTGGGCGATGGCGCGAGCATGAGTGTCGTATCGGCGATGGAGCGCGTCACGCAGCACCGAACGCTCCTGGAGCGTACTGGAGTGATCTGTCCGCATTGCATCCGGCGCCAGCAGCGTACCGGCGGGCTCTCCTTCCCCGGCCGAAGCAGCCGTGGCGGCGTCTCCCGGCGGGCACGCGGCCTCTGGCGCTGTGGCCGAGGAGGCCGCGGTAGGCGTCTCGGCCTCGGACACAGCGGTCGTCATGACAGTCTGGGCCGTGTCTGCCCCACCGGGATTCGCGGGCGCCGCTGGCGGCGCCGCGACCACCGGAGTCTGCAAGTAAGTCGAGAGCAGACGCAGTTCGCTGTCCTGGCCGGTGTCGGAGATTCCGGTGAACACCGCCAGCGCCTTGCTGGCCCGCCAGTGCTCGCGCAGACGCCACAGCTCACAAGCCACGTCCCACACCGAACGGGGCTTGTCGCCTACCAGGTACGGACAGCCCGGATCGGTGTCGGAGCGCTGTACGGCGACGCCGTACAGGCCCGCCGGGGCGGCTCGACGCCAGTCGGCGAAGTCCGCCAACAGCTGCCGTGCACCTGGTTGGTCTCGCTTCAGGAGGGCCAGCCCCTGATTGTCGACCTCGATGGCCTCCACCGAACTGCGGACTTGTTGCGCCTGCACGCCGGCATCGGGGGAGTGGCGGAGCCGGGCTTTGTCTGCGTCCGGGAACGGCCATGAGCCGGCCAGGCGCACCACCGGGGTCCATCCGCGGTCAGGCCGCTGGGGGAGCATCGCCCACCAGCCCCGCTGGTCGCCGGAGACGACCGGGACCTGGAGCTGGTCGGCGAGAAGCTGTACGGCCCATCCGCCGATCCGCCCCTGGGCGATCAGAACGAGGGGGCGGCCCTGCCAGTCTTCCTGACCCCGCACCAGTTCACCGAACTGGAGAGGAGTGAGCACGCGCCCCCCGAAGCGGAAACCCGACACGAGCCCGTCGTACTGGACGAAGACGGTGAACAGGTCCGGGTCCGGCCGCCACCAGGGGGCCATGGCCGTGGGGTCCAGCCTGTGCTCCGGAGTGTCGAGTACGACCCCGGAGGAGGGAGCGGCGCCACTGCCCGAAATCGCGGTGCCGTGCCCTGTCGGCGAGGTGACCGGGGCCTGTTCGGCGGGCGCGTTCTCGCCGGATGCGGGCACGGGCACTTCCGGGACCGCCGACGGCTGCGAGGCGGAGGAGGAGTCCGGTCCTGTCTGCCGCGCAGAGGCCTCGCTGTCGGCGCGCGCGGCGGAACGCGCGAATTCGGACACCAGCCGTGCCCAGCGCCCGTGCGCCCGGGTCGGCGGGGTGGGCGCCGCGTCGTCCTCCGAGGTGACGCTCCCTGCCTCCGCCGAGTGATTGCTGGCCGGGTCCAAGGGCGAAGGCACGTCGGGGCCTGGCGAGGCCGACCCGGTGAGGACAGAACTCGTGCGGCCCGTAACGGCGCCGACGGGTGGAGCCAGCCGGTCCGTCCGCCACCGCAGCGGCCGCCTCCTTGGGGCCAGCCGTGTGAGCCACGCCGACAGCGACGGCCGCCACGCGGTCATCCGCCACAGCAGTACGAGGACACACAGGGCGATCAGCACGGGCGTCAACGAGCCGGAGGCCCCGGACGGCTCGGAACCGACCGGCAGCGGGTGGACTGCGCTGGGGGAGGACACGCCCGGCGTGGTCCGGCTGCCGCCGGCCGCCGTGGACGGGGCGGGAGCGGCGGATGCGGTCGCGGCGGAGGATGTCGGACCTACAGAGGTTGCCGACGGCAGGGGGTTTGTAGCAGGGGCCGTCGGCTTGGGGGGCTTCGTCGTGGCGATGCCTGGGGCGGGCAGCCGCGCGACGCCGGCCGGGATCGGACCTGGGTCGTTGCCGCAGTCCCACAGCCACATCACGGTGCCGTTGTCCGTGCGGGAGTATCGCTCGTCCATGCACTTGCCCGGACTGTCCACCGCCTGGAGTTGGCTGCGCGGCCCCACCACCCACTTCTGGTCGTTGGCCCCGGAGCAGGGGTAGAAACCGATGACGGTCCCGTTGTTGTGGTGGCCCGCTATCGAATCAATGCAGTACCGGGACCCCGGTGTCGTGCCGGGGACCCAGTACGACCAGGTGCCGTCGCCGTTGTCCTGCTGGGTGAACGACTGCACAGTGCTGGTGCCGCAGTCCCAGAGCACCAGCGGAGCCCCCATCCGGGCGGGAGGGGCCATCCCGAGACATTTGCCGGCTCCGGCCGTGACGGTGTGAAGGCGCACCTGCGCACCCGCGCCACCGCTCTGCCCGCCCAGCACCCTGCCGCCGTCGCTGACGATCTGTTGGGACGCGTTCGGGAGATCCGAGTAAGCCCGAGCGGCCGGGTCCCCGAGGACGGAGAGGAAGAGGAGCATGGGGGCGAGCAGGCCCGAACGGACTGCAAGGCGGTGGGTCCTTCTCAGCATGCATTTTTCCTTCGGCAGTGCGCGGGCACTCGGTGCACCGCGGTACGGCGGGAGGCACAGGGCCGCCCCGCAGGCACGCAGCCGGTCAGGAATGCACTGCGGATGCGGGCACCACGGCGCCGGGTCCCCGGCCGTCCTCGTTCAGCGGGCCCGGCGGATCGCCCGTGCGGCCGCACGGGCACAGAATGAAGATCAGTCAACTTGCGTGCCACCGGGCCGCACCAGAGCCCACGGGCCCAAATGGCGAACGGGCGAATTTTGGGCGGCCCATCTTTCGCAGATGCACCGGCCACACGTTGACAGCGTTTCCGGGCTCGGATTCCATGAACCGGCGATTTCCGAGGCGACCGCACTACCGCGATGCCGTCAGGCCCAGAGTCGCAAGCCGACCGTCCGCGGCGTTCCTGCGCGCCGCCCATCCCGACATGAGAGCGACTCCGCACTGTGCCGACACTGGGCTCCCTGGTCCATGGAACGACCGGTCTCCGTTTCGCCGACCAGTTCTCCGAACGTGCTGCCGCGCGCCCCGTCTCCGGCGTGTGGCCCACTCTCGACGGTGACCGGACCTGGGGCTCACTCGCCGCCGCGACCGGGCTGCGCGACCTGGTTGTGGCGGTCCGGGCCGAAGGCGGTTGGTTCGCCGACCCGCACCGCGCCGACGTCCTACTGCGGCGACTGGTCAGCCTGCGGGCCTCCGCCCTGGCCGTGGCCGCCCGCCAGGGCAGCGGTGGCATCTCTCCGGTCCTCGCCCGGCAGGCCGCCCGGTACGGCATCCCCCTGCTGTCCGCCGCCGCCGGCATGTCCTGGCAGCGTCTGGCTCAGGACGTCAGCGATCAGCGACACCGCGAAGACCTGCACCATGCGGACCGGCTCGGTGAACTGCTCGACGTGGTCCGCCACGGGCCCAGCCCGGACACTGCGCAGCGGATGGTCGACTGGCTGGCCCGTACCACCCGGGCGACTGTCGTCCTCGTGGGTCCGGCGGGGGCACCGGTAGCCGCCGCCCCCGCCGGCAGTTGGACACAGCTGGCGAATGCCTCTGAAGCGGTCTCCGAGACCCGCGCCGGCCGACCGACTCCGTCCGGGACGGACATCGACGGACTGCCGTTCGCGCTCCTCGCCCTCGGACCCAGACCACCGCACCACGTACTGGCCGTCCTCGGCGGTGACCCGTTCGGGGGCAAGGCCCAGGAGTCCATCACGCAAGCGGCCGGGCTGTTCGCCCTCGTGCTTCAGACCCACCATGCGGAGGCCGGCCGCATCCGTGCCCGGGCAACGCAGGACGCCCTGAACCTGGCCGTGTTCCATCTGCTGATGGCGGGCGAGACGGACGGCGCCAGGCGCTGCGCCGAGGACATCACCCCGGGTCTGCTGGACGCGCCGAACACCACCGTCCACCTCCTGGAGGTCCCACCGGGAGAACGCGACGAGGCCGAACGGGAGTGCGCGGCCCGCCTGCGAGGCAGGGCCCTCACCGTCCGCTGCCCGGTCTCGGCCGACCGCCTGATCGTCGTCGAGCCCGCCCACGAGCGGGGCAGCGTTCATGAGACCGACGCGCTCGCGAGAGTCCTGCGCCAAGTCGGGGCAGACGGGCCCGGACGCCTCCTCCGCCGCGGCACAACCGTCCCGGTGGCCGAGACGGCCCGGTCCCACCACGAGGCCTCCCGAGCCCTGGCCCTCGCCCGGCTCCGCAGAGAGCAGTCCGCAGACATCGGCCCCAGAGCCCAGCTCGCCACCGTCCTGGGCAGCCGCGCCGCGCACTGGGCCCGGAACCTCCTGCAACCGCTGCTCCACCTACCGTCGGACACCCGCGACCCACTGACCTCGACTCTGCGCATCGCCGTCCGCTTCCACGGCGTCCAGGCAGCGGAAGTCCTGGGCCTCCACCGCCACACCGTGGCAACCCGGACGGCCACCGCCACCGCCCTGTTGGGGCTCGACCTCGGCCACGCCCATGCCCGAGCCATCCTGGACCTCGCCCTCCAACTGCAGGGCCGCAACCCGCTGCACCCGAACCCCGGACCGGCCCCGGAACTCGTGGACCTCCTCGACCAGCCGACGGTCCGCGCCTGGGCCCGCGAGTTCCTGGCCCGTCTTGAAAGAGACAGGGCGGACCTGCGCACCACCGTGCGGACCTGGCTGGCCTGCCACTGCCACATCGGCCACAGCGCCCAACAGCTCGGCGTGCACACCCAGACCGTCCGCGCCCGCCTGCGCCGGGCAGAACAGGTGCTCCGCCGCCGACTGGTCGGAAACGCCTCCAGCATCTGCGACCCCCTCTTCGCCTTCGCCGCGCTAGGGGAACTCGAATTGGCCGACTGCGGTCGACCGGCAGACCCGGCGCACTGACCCGTCACCCGCCGACCCGTAGGCCGCAAGACCCATCCCTCCGCGCTGCCGGAGCACGGGTACCGCGAGTTCCACGGCGCCGGCGAATTTGGGCCTGCCGACCGAGCGGAAGAACCAGCTAACCTGCGCGCCCAAGAGAGCCGGTTCCCGGCCTGGCCGCAGTGGCGCCGTGCAAGCTGCAAGACCGAGGAGTGGGATGGGCATGGCAGCCGTGCGGACACCTGACCATTCCGCCCAGCGTGTCCGGACGGGGCACCGGGCCGCGCCCCGGGCACCGGACGCACAGGCACCCGCCAACGCCTCGCACGAGCCGTCCCGATGACCGTCCTTGCGGCCATGACCGCCGGGGTACTGCTGGGCTACCTGGCAGGCGGGCGACTGGCCAATCTGGGCAATGCCGACCTGCGGTACGGCTGGCTGCTGGGAGCGGCTGCGCTCGTCAACGCATTGAACGGGTACCTCCCGGTCGCCGGCGACTGGGCCCGGGCGCAGGGAATCCCGCTCCTGGTCGTTTCGTACGAGGTCATCGGGGTGTGGGCGGTCCGCAACATCAGCGCCGGCCTGCCGCGCGCACGCGCGCCACTGGCCGTCGGGTCCGCCGGTGCCGCATGCAACGCTGCCGTGATCGCAGCCAACGGCAGGATGCCCGTCGTTCTGCCCCCTCACTGGGTCGGGGTGCCCCAAGCCGCAGGCGGGGTGCTGGACGCCAAACATGTCGTCATGACATCGCACGCCGCCCTCCCCTGGCTGGGCGACATCTTCCCGCTTGCCGGCGGCGCCGTGATGTTCAGTTTCGGCGATGTCCTGCTGGCCATCGGGTTCGCCGAACTGGTCGCCGTTCTGATGATCGCCGATCCGGCCGGGAACCGGCGCCTCTGGGCCCATGGCACCAATCGCCGCTGAACACCTTTGGCCGGCGGCAATGAATCGCTACCCTCGAAATTCGGAAACCCAAAAATCGGGGGTTAACCAGCCGCGGAGCGAGCCGAAAATCCCCGGGGAAAGTCAGGTCAAGATGGCGGAAAACAATACCGGTCGCAAGACGGGGCACCCGGTGCGGCGCTTTCGCGCGGTGCTGCTCCTCGCCGGGCTCGGCGTGGTCGTGGCGGCCGGGGCGGCCGACATGGGCTGGGGCATCGGAGTCGCCAGCTTCTGGTAGAACCATGCCGCTCTGAGCGGGGCCCGCTGGTTGTAGGCCCCGGTACCGGGGGCCCAAAGACCCTCAAGGGAACCTCAGATGTGCCCGGGTGTGCCTTGACACCCGGCGGTCGGCACGTGAGGCTCAGAGCGGTTGGAAACGCCGGGTAGAAATCATCAGAACATGATGAGAAAACCGAATCGAATCCCCACGCCGAACCCACCCCGATGGGAAGGCGAAGGATTCATCGGGCGGCCCGGTGAGTGCGGTTGCGAGATGCGGTACCTGAGCTGACGGAGCGGGAAGAATTCCGACGGGACGACCTGGCCCCCACGACCGGGAAGTCTGATCGGGTGCGCGTTGGCCGTCGGCCTGGTACCGCGTTCTCGTGCCCGGCGCAGACGGCGGATACGGCGAGCGCTCCTTCGAGGTGCGCCGGCCTGTCGAAGCCTTCGGCCTCGGCCCCGCGTACCTGATACGTCCGCGGAGTCGGCTGCCGCGTTCCCATCCGTCCCACCTCCTCGGCCCGTGCCCCCGCGCGGCCCGCAGGCATGCCCTACGGCACATCCCCCGTCCCCTTAATCGAAGAGGGATCACCATGACGCTGGCGCAAGCCCAGAAGCACTCATCCTCGGCGGAGGCCCCAGGCGGCCTCCGCCGCGACGTGGGACTGCTTGGGCTGCTCTTCACGGGTGTCGGCTCCATCATCGGCTCCGGCTGGCTCTTCGGAGCGCTCAGCACCTCGCGGCAGGCAGGGCCGGCCGCGATCGTGTCCTGGATCCTCGGCGGATTCATGATCATGCTGATCGGCCTCGCCTACGCCGAACTCGGCGCGATGCTTCCCATGTCCGGCGGGGCCGTGCGCTTCCCGCACCTGGCCTTCGGGTCGTTCGCAAGCTTCACCACCGGGTGGATCAACTGGCTGGCGGCGGCGTCGGTGGCGCCCATCGAGGTCGAGGGCGCCCTGCAGTACGCCACCTACTACGTACCCTGGTTGACCCGCTCGGACGGTGGTGTCCCCGTCCTGACCGGTGGGGGACTCGCCGTCGCGGTGGGCTTCCTCGCGCTTTTCAGCGTGATCAACGTCGTAGGCGTCAAGCTGTTCGAGAAGGCCAACACCATCCTGGTGTGGTGGAAGCTGCTCATCATCGTGCTGGTCGTCGTCGCCCTGCTCGGTACCGCCTTCCACCCGGCCAACTTCCACAGCCACGGTTTCGCCACCAACGGCCTGTCCGGGATCGTGACCTCCATCGCGACCGCCGGCGTAGTCTTCTCCTACTTCGGCTTCCGGCAGGGCGTCGACCTGGCGGGCGAGAGCAAGAACCCGCGGCGCAACGTCCCCATTGCGGTCATCGGCTCCATCGTCATCACCATGGTGATCTACGTGGCTCTGCAGATCGCCTTCATCGGCGCGCTTCCCGAGGACCTGCTCGCCCACGGCTGGTCGTCGCTGGACTTCCCCAATGCCTTCGGCCCGCTCGCCGCACTGTCGACCCTGCTGGGCCTGCCCTGGCTGGCCACCCTCCTGTACACGGACGCAGTGATCTCCCCGGCCGACACCGGCCTGATCTACACCACCGTTACCTCTCGGCTGTCCTACGCGATGGCGAAGAACGGCAACGCGCCCAAGTCGCTGGCCAACCTCAGCCCGCGGGGCGTGCCGTGGGTCAGCATCATCCTCACCTTCGTTACCGGGCTGGTCTTCTTCATGCCCTTCCCGGGCTGGCAGAAGATGGTCGGCTTCATCACCTCCGCCACGGTGCTGTCCTTCGGATCGGGCCCGCTGGTCGTTGCCGCGCTGCGACGGCGAGTGCCGCACCAGGCAAGGCCCTTCAAGCTCCCGCTCGGCGATGTCGTCCCGTTCCTGGCCTTCTACTCCTCGAACCTGATCGTGTTCTGGACCGGTTGGGAGACCGACCGGAAGCTGTTCATCGCGATCCTGCTCGGTCTCGTGCTGTTCGCCGTGCAGAGCCTGCGCGGGCGTGGAGCCCATGGCGTCCGGCAGCCGCTCGACCTGCGGGCCGGTCTGTGGGTCGGGCCCTGGCTGGCGGGCCTTGCCGTGCTGAGCGCGCTCGGCCCGTTCGGTGGCGGCAGCGGAGTCCTCGGCTTCACCTGGGCGTTCCCCGTCCTGGCCGTGTTCAGCCTGGCGATCTACTGCCTGGCGGTGCGCTTCTGTCTGCCCGCCGCGACGGTGGAGCGCTCGCTCGCTGAGGTCATGGCCGGCGAGGGTTTCGAGGAGAGCTGAGCCCCGGTGCTGCCGGGTGCGCGCCGCAGCGCGCACCCGGCAGCACCGCCGCCCTTCCGGCGGAACAGCAACCCGGTAATCGGCGACCGGAGCTGCATCGGGCACCGTGCACATCGGAGGGGAGTGCACTGTGCACGAGTGACGTCGAGGCGCGAAACCAGTGAGGTTGGATCAGGGAACCAGGCGCTCTGAACACACAAAGACACGTTCAAAAAGCCCGATTGACGCAGCGCCGGCAAAGCCGACCCGAACCGCTACCTCCCGAGGAACCCCTCATGACGCAATCCCTGGCGATAGCCCTGCTGTGGTGCCTGCTTGCGGTACTCCTGCTCTGCCAGGCCAGGCTACTTCGCGTCAGACGGGAGAGGACCGACCTCGCCCGGCAGGTCACGGAGCTGCTGACCGCGGCCCGCCTGCGCGACGAGGAAGCCGCGCACCTCGCCACCCGTACGCTGCCTGCCACTGCCGACAACCTGCTCTCTCCGCCCGAAGACCTGCACGCACCCCGGCACGGCGGGCTCGCCGGAACCCCGTTCGCGGCCAGTCTCGACACCGTGGTGGACCTCATGGCGGTCGTCGAGGAGGCCCGATCCCAGGCGGAGCAAAAGGCGCACATCGTAGTGAGCAGTGCCATGGACTCCCTCCAGGCACTCGCCGACGAACAGCAGGCGCTGATAGCCGCCATGCAGCGACGCCACGCCGATCCCGACGTATTCCAAGGGCTGTTGGAGATCGATCACGTCAATGCCCAGTTCGGGCGGCGAGCCCAGGCTGTCGGGCTTCTGTGTGGAGCGGGCGCGGTCCGCCGCCGCCGGCCCGCACCACTGACAGATGTGGTACGCGGCGCCGCCTCGCGCATCCGCGACTACCGCCGCATCCAGCCGGGCCTGCCGGTGGAGACAACTGTCGTCGGCGAGGCCGTCGAACCGGTGGCCGTCGCCCTTGCGGAACTGCTCGACAACGCCGCCCGCCACTGCGCGCCTGACACCCTGGTCGACGTCGGAATCCAACTGGCACCCCATGGCGCAGTGATCACCATCGACGACAGCGGACCGGGCATGGACGACGAACAACTACGCCGCGCGAACGCCATGCTGACAGGACCGCAGCCCGCCACCCTGTGCAGCCTCGGCGACCGTCCACAACTCGGCCTGCCGGTCGTCGGACTGCTGGCGGCCCGCCATGGCTTCCGCGTCCACGTCGGAGCCCGATCCCCGCACGGCGGAGTACAGGCCATGCTCCTTCTCCCCGCCGAACTGTTGGCCGCGGCGGCAGAGCAGGAGCGGCCGGCACCCGACGAGGCGCCCACCGCACCGCACCACGCCGCCGACGGGCTCGCGCGGCCCATGGCGAAGTTCGTCAGACAGACCCGCAACGGCCACCCGGCCGAATGAATCCGAGAGGAACCCGCTGTGAATCACGCACACCCGACGGACTACCCGGTGGGACAGCTGCTCGACGGCCTTCTCGCCGCCCACGGTACGCGCGAGGCGATCCTGCTGTCCCACGACGGTTCGCTGCGCGCCCACCCCCAAAGCATCGCCCGTCACGTGGCGGGCGACCAGGCCGCCAAGTTCGCCGCCCTGCAGTCCGGCAGCTGCAGAGCGGCCGAACTGTGCGGACCCGACGCCACACCCTGGCAGCAGACCTTGATCGAGTTCGTCGGCGGCTTCGTGTTCCTCCTGGCCGTCGACGAGACCAGCTACCTGGCAGTATCCGCCTCTGCGCTGGCGGACGTCGCGGAAGTCGCCCTCCGCATGCACCTGTTGGTGGACAAGCTCGCCGCGGCAACGACGGCTCCGGCGGATTTCGGAGCATGACCGCGCAGGGGGCGTGTGCATCCCCGAAACGGGCTCCGGGGCCCGCAGTAATGGGGCCTCTGGCACCTTCCGGGTGTCGAGTCCGTCCCTCTGAACTGTGTGGGTGCCACAACGACCGGTGAACACGCTCCCGCCCGCGGCGGGCGGCAGGGGCGGCAAGGGCGGGCGGGACGTCGGACGGCGTTTGTCCGCAGGGCGCGTGGCGGTCCTGGCGGTCGCAGCCGCCGGGCCGCTGTCCAGCATGGTGGGCAACCTCCCGCTCGCCCCCGCTCTCGTAACGGCCCAGGACTCCCCGGAGCCTTTGCCTTCGCCGCAGCCGTGCAGCTCTGCTTCTGCGTGGGCTGCGCGGCACTGCGCCGGCGCGTGGTCAGCACCGGTGCTCTGTACACCTGTGTGACACAAGGACTGGGCCGACCTGCGGGCGTCGGGACGGCCATGCCGGCCCTGCTCTCCTACACGGCGCTATCCGTCGGCCTGACCGGGGCGTTCGGATACTTCACCAGCATGGTGCTCGCGGCCCTGGGCCTTCACGTCTCCTGGATCCTGCCCACCCTGTGCGGGCTGCTCCGCCACCGTTCCGTTGACGTGTCGACCAGAGCGCTTCTCAGCCTGATGACCGCAGAGGTCGCGATCGCCGCCGCGACCTACCTCGGCCTCTCCGGACACACCGGCCAGGTGGGTACCAACATCTTCTGGCGCCTGCCCACCGACTTCCGACAGTGCCACGGCAGCCCGAGCGGCGACCTCCCGCGGGCCGCCCTGGACCCGCTGCCACGTCCGAGAGCCGCACTGCCGTGAAGATCTCGCCCGGCACCCCGGCCGTCGGCCTTCACCTGGCTGCGATGACCGACAACTACCTGCGGCTGGTCTCCCAACCCGGCGTCGGCGGTCTCAACGTCCGGCACTGCTGGAGCGCACCTGTCGCCAGGCAGGCCCTGGACGAGGCGGTCTCATCCTGGACCAGGCCACGTGCCCTCACTCACGCCGCCGCCCCTGCCGACCTGAACCTCCTGGCCCATGCGCTGGTCACGGCAGAGCGACCGGACGAGGCTGCCACGGTGTTCCAAGCGCTCGGCGCCGTCGTTACCTCATGGCCGTGGGGTGTCGGTGCAGCCGCGGTGCAGCGATTCGCCCGCTGGCAGGAGCGACTACTGCCGTGAAAGCCGCTCGACGGGCCGGTGTACCGGCCAGGCGTCAGAACGGCGCTGACGCGGGAGCCTGTACAGTCGTGCCGTTCCGGCGGGCCACCGCGGCAAGCTCCGCGCGGGTGGAGAGCCCGAGCTTGCCCAAGACACTCACCAGGTGCTGCGTGACCGTGCGCGGAGAGACCAGCAGCCGCCCCGCGATGTCACGGTCGGAGCACCCCTCGGACACCAGGGCCGTGACCAGATGCTCGGTGCTGCTCAGCGCCCCCCACCCGGTCGTCGGCCGGACCCGCCACGGCCGGGCCACACGCACACCCGCCTCAGCGAGTCTGCGCTTTGCTCGGTCGGCGTCCCACACCGCCCCGAGCTGCCCGTACACGGCCAGCGCGGCGTCGAGCGCGGCGCCCGCCTCTTCGGTGCGACCCGCACCGGCGAGAACCTCGGCGGCTCCCTCCTGGGCGTATCCCTCCGCGAGCGGCTGGCCCGCCATACGAAACGCTCCTGCGGCCTCCCCCAGCACATCCGGGTCGCTCTCCAACAGCCCGCGGGCCAGCGAGGCAGTGCCCTGAATGCTCACTGTCGAACCGCGTGCCGCCAGCCGCCCCAACTCCGCGGTGAGATGACCGAGCAGATCAGTGCGGTCCAACCGACGGCACAGCCGGGCGATGTCCGGGCAGAGCCAGCGGAGGTAGTCCTGAGACATCTCCCGCACGCCGTACTTCCAGGAGTCGAAGAGCAGATCGAGTGCGTCGCCCGGTGCGCCGGCCGCCTCCCGGACCAGCGCCCTGGCCCAGCGCCGCGCGAACTCGTAGATGTCGGCCGCGAAACCCCGGTCCGGGTGCTCGACCAGGTCGGCGAACTCCCGGGCCCGACCGCGGTGGACGCCGATCAGCGCCTGCATGCTGCGCAGCGCATCGCCGACCCCGAGGAGGTCATTGGTCGCCACGCCCGCCGTGATCTCTGTCAGAGCGTCGTCCCACCTGCCCCCGTAGTACCCGAGTTGCGTCATCCCGACGTGGTACCACACCTGGAAGACCGTGCCTCCGTACTCGCAGTCGCGCAGACCTGTGACGAACTCGCGGCGCGCCTCGGCGAAACGGTCGAGTTCCACCAGCGCAAAGCCCCGCACAAAGTGCGGGATCATCGGCAGGTCGGGACTGACATCAAGGTCTCCCAGGATCGCCAGCGACTCGTCGATCAGCTCCAAGGCCTGGCCGGGATGCGAAGCGGACGCCCGCATCCCGGCCAGCAGATACAGACCGAATGCGGTGGAGTAGGCATCCTGGTTCGCCCGCCCGCAGGCCAGGGCTCCCTCTGCCGCGGCGGCCATCAGGTCCAACCGCCCCGAGAAACCGTGGCACTGGGCGATGAAGCACCGGAACCGGGCTGCCTCGACCGCACCCACACCGTCCGAGGCGATGGCGGCCTCCGCCTCCTCGACGGCCTGGTCAAGCATCCCCTGATGCAGCAACGAAAGGGCCAGCTGCCAACGCAGCGCGGCCTCTTGTCCCACCGCAGCTGCAGGCTCTCCGGCACGTGGGGTGTACAGCGCCGCCCGGGCGCAGCGCTCTGCGGCGGCCGGATTCCCGCCCCGCAGCAGGGCTCTGGCAAGCTGATGGTGCAGTCGCCCCGTGCGCCCGTCCCCGGGCTGCACAGCCTGCAGGGAGCGCTCCAGCAGGTCCACGGCGAGCTCCGGTGCCCGCATCACCAGTGCGTCCGCGCTGGCGTCCAGCCAGTCCACCGAGCGGAAGTCCAACGGCTGGTCGGAAAGTAGCAGATACTGCGCGGACCGCTCCACCGGAGTGCCAGCCGCAGCCAAGGCGTGCCCGGCGTGCGCAAGCACCGCGCTGCGGGTGGTGGACGGCATCCGGTCGGCCAGGGCCTGTCGGATCAGCTCGTGGCGGAAGGTCAACCGGCCTCCGTTGTAGACGAGTACGCCGGAACGGACTGCCCCGCCGACCGCCTCCAGGACCTCCCGCAGCGGTATGCCCAGGACGGTGGACACGTCCTGCGGGGTGACGGCGGCACCGAGCAGCGCTGTGACCTCCAGAACGTCCTGCTCCTGCGGCGCGAAGCATCCGAACCGGTCGACCAGGACCTCGTCCAGTGAACCGGCCGGCAGCGACCCGTCCCCGCCGTCGGGCCCGGTTGCGATCTCGGCCACGCCGTCGCGCACACACAGGTCGCCCTGCCGCTCGTAGGCGGCCACCAACTCCGTCAGGAACAACGGACTTCCCGCAGCCGGTTCCACCCGCTTCAGCAGCCTTGCGCCCGGACGGCCGCCCGCCAGGTCGTGCACCAACTCGGCGACGGCGGGCGGCGTGAGCGGGCCGAGGTCCCACGACTCGGACCCGCGGGCCTCGAACTCCTTCAGCAGCCCTGCCATTTCCGGCGCGGGCCGGCCAGCCGCCACTATCAGCAGCGGTAGGTGGTTCAACAGACCCAGCAGGCGGCCCAGTACCGCAGCACTCGATGGATCGACCCAGTGCAGGTCGTCCAGCAGCAGGGCTCCCGGAGCGGTGGCGAACCACTGGCCCACCACCTCCACGAAAGCCTCCGAGATGGCCACGTCCCAGTCGCTGCCCGCGGCCGCGCCTTCACCGCGCAACAGACGCGACACCCGGTCCAGATCACACGGCGGCGCGCCGACACGGGACCGAAGGCACGAGTGCAGCGCCGCGAACGGGACCCGCCGTTCCAGCTTCGCGCCCGCCCCCCGAAGGACCAGCAACCCCGCACGCCGGCACTGGGCGGCCAGCGTGTCCAACAACGCCGTCTTGCCGATGCCGGCCTCGCCCCTCACGACCCCACTGCCGCCGTGGCCGTCCGCCGTGGCCTGCACCAGCCCCGCCAGCGCTGCCACCTCGGGAGCCCGCCCGACCAGCCGGACCGGACCTTGCATCCGGAAACTCATGACGTCCTCCGATCGGCCCGGAAGGCCCGAAACATCCTGATCCTCCGCCAACCATCTAGGGGCCACCAGGCCCAACAAGGGCCCATCCCGGGCCCACGACAGCGGACTGCTCGCGCGTTACCGTCTGAGCCTCAGTACAGGGAGGCGCACCATGGCCTATGCGTTCGACCCTTCCCGGGCCGCGGAACTCGAACGAGTCCAGGGCATCGAAGCCACCTGGGACACCTGCACGATCGGCCTCCTGGAATCCCTCGGGCCGGGGCAGGGCGGCTCATTCCTCGAGGTCGGTGCCGGCGCTGGCAGCATCGCCCGGTGGGCCGTCGGCCGGGTCGGTGCCTCGGGCGAGGTCGTCGCCACGGACCTCGACACCAGGTTCCTTCAGAACCTGCCGCCCGGTGTCACCGTCCTGCGACACGACATCCGCACGGACCCGCTGCCTGCCGACCGGTATGACCTGGTGCACGCGCGGCTGGTGCTGAGCCATCTCCCGGAGCGCGATGCCGCACTCGCGACCGCAGCCGCGGCCTGCCGCCCCGGCGGCGTGGTACTGATCGAGGAGTTCGACGAGAGCGACACGTTCGGCGGATCGTTGCACCGACCGCGTGTCAACTCCGCCGAGGCCGAGGCGATCCTGCTCCGAGCCTGGCCCGCCGTGGGTGTCTTCGTCGCCTCCCTCGGATACGACGCCACCTATGGGCACAGGCTGGCCGACAGCCTCGCCGACTGCGGTCTGACGGACGTCACCGTCACCAGGACGGTAGCGGTCCTGCGCGGCGCAACCCCGCAGGCCCGTGCCTATCGGAACAGCGTGGCCCACCTCGGCCTGAGGATGATCGAACACGGCTTCCTCTCCGCCGAACGGCTGGATCCCGTGCTCACCCTTCTGGACGACCCCGGTTTCTCGATGGCAACACCGGTGCTCGTCTCTGCCATGGGTCGGCGCCCCGTCCAGGCCGACTCTGCGAGACGCGCCGGCAGACGATTCATGGGAACAGCCGCCGGGCCCGGCTGACGACGGCAAGTGACACCAATGCCTGTTGGACCTGATCGCAGGGAAATCAGGGGCCCGCGGGCACACCCAAAGGCCCAGGAGCCCAACACCGTCTGCGCCCGACGCCGCCACTGGCCTCATGGCGGATGTCTTCAACAACCGCCATGGGCAGGGTGAGTCTTGTCTCCCCCTTCCGGGGCCCGGCGATGGCTGCCGGGCCCCGGAGCCCCTCATTGGATCGGGAGTCCAGAAAGGCGGCTTCGGCGCATGCTCCAGATCGTGCTCCCCGTGGCCCTACCCCCCGTACCGCTCCACGACGTCCCGGCGCCACTGCTGACCGTCGACACCCGTGGCCATGAGGACATCGAAGAACTGGTCGAGGAACTGGCCACGGCCTGCACCCGGGCGACCCACACCCTGCTCGTCGTCCCGAGCTGGCTGGACCCCGCCACCAGGGTGAGGCTGCGCACTGCCCGTCGCCTGCTCCAACCGGCGCCCCTGTCCCTCGTCGAGGTCCACGTCCCGCCATTGGCGCTTTCCGTACTCGCCCGTCAACTCACCGTACTCTCGGAGGCCGTGGCCGAGCCCTCCCATCTGGTCACGGCCACCCCCGTACTCACCCGTGAGCTGGTCATCGGAGCCTGTCTGTCTAGCGTCTCCGGGTACGCGTCGGTCCCGGTGCATGCGCATCTGTCGGCGCACCTGCCGTGGACCGCGTTCGCTGCCCTGTTCGGCCCCGCCGGCAAAGTGGCTCGGGCTGGCGCACGGCGACCCCCTGCCAGGACGGTAATGCGCCGGACCAGGCTGTTGCGCGGCAGGCCCGGCCCCAGGAACACCGGCTGGGCCCCGGCATCGGTGGCGCTGCACCTGGGAGCGTGTACGGCCGAGGAGGTTCCCCCGGCACCGCAAGCGGCCGCCTGGTGGGAATCCCGCCGGGTGGTGGAGTTCGTTGCGGCTGTCGAAGACCCGCAGGGGCTCCTCAACGCAGTCCTGGCCGCCCCCGCTCGCCCCTGCCGGTGGTGTGGCGCCATGGTCATCGGGGGCGGATGCCCGTTCTGCGTGGTGGCCGCGCCCCACGAGCCCGCCCCACACGGCCAGGCTGCACGGGGAACGGGACCGGTCTGCCTCGGCGTACGAGGCGCCGCATGACCCCCCGCCAATGCCGCGTCGCGTCCAGGCCGTCCTTGCAAGCGTCGGTGCTCCGCTCGTCTTCACCCTGGTGTCCAGCGTGATCACCGGCGTCATGGGGTCGGGGCAGGAGATCCTCCGGGTTTGCGAGGGCCGTCGGGTCGGGCAGGCCGTGCCCGACGCCCTCTCGTCGGCCGGTCAACGGCCCGTACTCTCCGAAGCCGGGTAAGAGCCGTTAGAGCCGAGCGATTGCGTCGAAAGCGAGCCCTGGTAGGAGTACGCGGTCGGACTCGTCGCATAGGAGTACGTCGGGCTTGTGGCCCCGTTTCCCGATGCGGCCAGTTCACTGTCGCACGACGTCGCCCCGGTCTTCGCGAACGCTTCGCGCCTATACGCGAACCCGTACCCATTACTGTACGAGTAGACCTGGAGGGGCTCCCGGCTGAGGACCTCCGCGATGACGGCCGGGTCGTAGACCGACCCGCCTCCTGTCCTTGCGGGCCCCCGGACTGTGCCCTGCGGGTTGAGCGCGTCGCGGATTTCCTGACGGCCCAAGCCGCGCATACCAGTTTCCTGCAAGGCAGGACGGGGTCCCGCAGGCACTGCAACAGTGCCCGGGCCTTCGGCGCGTGTCGGGCCCGCCACGCCCCCGGGAGCCTGGGGGTTCTCCAGGAGGAAGGCTTGCAGGGCCTCCCTCCGCACACGGTCGCCGACGGTGGTGTACTGCGTGCCTTCCGAGACCGGGCGTTCCACGGTCGTGAACCATTGCGGATCGTGGAAGGCGGCGCCCCCCACGGGTCCCGGTCCGCTGTGCCCGGGTGCCGCTGGGGTCTGTTGTCCGACAGGCGGTGGACCGCCCACCGGGTACGCATCCTCCTGGACTCCGGATCGGATCTCAGGTTCGCCGTTGAGACCGTGATCCGCCGTCTCGGGAAACCGGGACGCGGGCCCGGTGGCGACCGCCGGGTCCGTCGCGGCGTGGCTGGTGTCCGCGGGATCTCCCACCGGGGTGTCCAGGCCCATGATGTGCGGTGCGGCCTGCTCACCCGCCGGGCCCATCGCGGCGTGGCTGGTGTCCGCGGGATCTCCCACCGGGGTGTCCAGGCCCATGACGTGCGGCGCGGCCTGCTCACCGACCATGGCCGGTGCGGTCGAGACGGTAGGAGTGGAAGACCCCGGGCCGCCCGACTGCGGCGTGTTCGCCGCAGGACTGTCGGCCGCCTGAACCTCGGGGACGGTTGGAGCGTGGCTGGCCGGCATGGGACCGGCGGTTGCGGTGTGCCCTGGTGCGGTGTCCGCGATGACGGCGCCCGCCTGCCCGGGATGTGCCGCAGCAGAGTGTGTCGTTTCGGGGTGTGCTGTTGCGCCGAGGCCGCCCACGGCGGTGCTGACGGTGTGTTCGGCCGGGACGGACAATTCCGGGGTGGCGAGGGATGCGGGGTGGCCGACGGCTGGACCGTCCGCACCCCAGGAGCGGGCGGGTGCGTACGCCGCCGTCTGCTCCGGTGTGTGGGCCATGGCGGTTTCGTGTGTCGGTTGTTGCCCCGCAGAGATGGTTCGTTGTTCGACGCTGAGATCGGCGGACCGTGTCGATTCCAGGGGGGTCGGGAGATCGTTCGTGGGGATGTCCGAGTGGCCGGTCATCCACTTGGTGGTCCCGGTTGTCTTGGTGTCGAGGGGGAGTTGCTTCTCGGGGACGGTCGACCAGTGCCGTGGGGCTGCGGTTGCGATCGTCTCCTGGTAGCTCGGCGGCTTGTCGTCCGAGGTCCGTCCGCTGCCGCCGTGCGCTGCATCGCCGTATGCCGGTGGTGTGTCGCCGGGGGGCGTGGCCGTTTTTCCCGGATCGGTCAGGGGTTCGTGGACGGTGGCCGTGGGGTGGTCGGTGGCGAGGCTGTGGCGGGCCACCAGGTGGCCGGCGAGTGCGCCGGTGGCGCCGGCGACGAATCCGCCCCAGTCGGTGTTGAGGTGTCCTTCGGCGGCGCTCATGACCAGCTGGGTCGCGTAGCCGCCGGCTCCCTGGACGAGGGTCTGTCCGAGCAGTCCGGTGGTGAGATTGGTGGTGCCGCGGGCGGCGATCTCGGCGGCGCCGGCGAGTGTACCGATGCCGAGGCCGACTGCGCCGCCCATGGCGCCGGCGGCCACGGACATCAGGAAGGAGCTGACGTCGAAGTGGTCCGCGTAGCCGGTGGCGATGGCGAGGCCCTGGGCGGCGGCGTCGGTTCCGGCGACGATCAGGGCGCCCATGCCGGCCGCGGCGATCGCGCGCACCAGCCACTGGCCGATCTGGCCGAGTGCGGTGCGGGCGGCGGCCTCGATCGCGGTCAGCCAGGTCAGGGAGGCGCCGGCGGTGAAGGCGGCGCAGTAGATCGCCCATGCGGCCGAGGCCAGGACCCAGGTGATGGTGAGCTGGAACTGGTACTTCGCCTTCGCGGTGGAACCCGCGGTCGAAGTGATGCCGTCACCGATCGCGTCGGATCGCTCGGCCAGGGCGAGCAGTCCGCCGTGTTCGCCGAGGATCCGGTCGAGGGCCTGCCGGTGGGCGTCGTAGCCGGGGCCGTGCCAGCCGGGGATGTAGGTGTTCAGGGCCTGCTGGCGTTCGTGGAGGGCGCGCAGGTCGGCGGCGAGTCCGTGGAAGGTGTGGGCCTGGACCAGCAGGTCGTCCTCGCGGGCGGAGGGGTACTCGATCCCTGTGAGGATCTTGGCGACGAGTCCTTCGGGGGTGGTGGACACGAACGGGGCCCTCCGGCCGGTGACGGGTCCCGGCTTCACCGGGTCGGACAATACCGGCACGTCAAGTCCCGTGCGGCGGCGTCAAGACCCTAGCCGTCACACCACCCCCACCCCAGGGCCCGTCACCCCAACACCCCGGGACACACCAGGACCACAGGACCGGGCCTCGCGGGGAGAGGCCGGTCACGTCGCCAGCGAATTCGCGATCTTCCCGTCCATGTCCTGCATCGCCGTCTGAGGCCGGGGCATCCCGGAAGAGATCCAGTGGCGTCGCCGACCCGCCGTCAGACGGGTCGACGCGGTCCGGGCACACGCAGTGTCGTGTGCGGTACCAGGACGGCGACCGGCGCGGCCGAGCGTGGGTCCGCCAGGTAGGCGCGGCCGGGCCGTGCCGGGCGGCGGACCAGGTCCGGTGAGAGCCTGGCGCCGATGAGGTCGCCCTCGACCATGCTCCGCGGGCTGAGCAGGACCCCCTGTCGGGCGCGCCGGGCGTTTCCCAGCCATCCCATCATCGTCTGTCCGAGGAGGTCACCAGTACCTGCGTAGACCAGACCGATGGCCCGGTCGCGACCGGTCGCCACGATCTCCCGCAGTGCGGGGTCGATGCCGCTGCGGTCGAGGAGGTCGGCGTCATCGACCAGCAGGGCGGTCGGGCCGGTCGCTGCGCTCAGTGCGGCGTGCAGGTCGGAGGCCGACGGGTCGGGGGATGTCAGGACGGCCAGGACGTCGGGGAGTTCGGTCAGCCGTCGCAGGGGCGATGGACGTGGCGCGAGCACGATCAGCCGGGTGCCTCCGGCCAGCAGCGACAGCCCCATGGTCATCAGCAGGGTGCTGCGGCCGGAGCCGGACGGCCCGGCCACCGCGCAGACGCCCGAGCGTCCGGCGAGGTCGATGCCGCGGACGGACAGGTCGTCCCCGCCGACGCCGACCATGGCCCACAGCGGGCGGCGCAGGGATTCCGGCACGTGTTGCAGTGCGTCGGCGAAGCCGATCGCAGCGGGTAGCGGGGCGATCCGTCCGGGGCGCAGGTCGGTTGGCACGTCCGCGTCCCGCGCCGCGGCGGCTGCGGCGATCCGCCGCAGGGCATCGGCCTGGCCCTGGCCGCTGCGGTCCGCGTCCAGGACGGCGACCTGGACTGCGCTGCCCTGGGAGAGCCAACCCATTCCCGGGCGGATGACGGTGGGCAGCCGGCTGCTGGACAGGCCGATGCCGGTGTAGTCGGTGCGTTCCGCCATGCGTAGCAGCAGCCGGGTGTCGTTGAGGCTCCCGACCCGGCCGCCGAGCAAGGCCCGGTCCGAGGTCATGACCAGGTGGATTCCGGCGGCGGCGCCCTCGCGGAGCAGCAGGACGACTTGTGCCAGCAGACGGCCGCCGTCGAACTCGGTGAGGACGGTGGACAGCGCGTCCCAGCCGTCGATCATCAGCATCAGATGCGGTGGCCTGCGGTCCGCGGGGAGTGTGCCGCGCAGCTCGGTCACGTTGGCCGCGCTGTGTTCCGCCAGTGCGGCCTGTCGACGGTGCAGTTCCTCGGTCGTCCGGGCCAGCAGGCGTTCGACGCGTTCCAGGTCGCCGCGGGGCACGACGGCGCCGCAGTGCGGCAGTTCCTGCAGGACGGCCAGCGCCCCACCGGCGGCGTCGATGGCGTAGAGATGGACGTCCGCGCAGGAGTGCGCGCGGGCGAGGGCGCCGGCCAGGGTGCGCAGTACCTGGGACCGCCCGGATCGTGGGGCTCCCAGCACGGACAGGTGGCCGAAGGAGGTGAGGTCGACGGTGAGGGGGGTCTGCCGCTGGTGGGCGGGTTCGTCGACCAGGCCGTACGGGACGGGGGCGAGCGTGTCGGCGCGGGCTTCGGCCGACGGCGCGGGCAGGTCCTCCAAGAGGAGCAGGTCGGCCAGCCGGGGGAGCCAGGGGCTGGGTGCGCGTTCCAGGCCGAGGCCGGTCGAGGCCGCTGTGATGGCGTCGACCAGCCGGGAGAGGTCGCTGGGGCCGGGCGGGGTGCTGTCCGCGGCGGGCGCCGTCGGCGCGGCCACAGGCCGTCCCAGCTGGTGCCAGGGCACGGCGACCGCCCAGCCCTGCGGTGTGGTCTGCGGCCGGTCGTCGAGTACGGCTCCCACGTAGCCAGCTTGGAAGGGCACCACCTGGCCGTGGCCGAGCCGGGCCAGTGCCCGGCCCGGGGTGCTGCTGGAGATCGCCACCGCGTCGTTGCAGTCGATGACGTCATTGCTCTCGCTCGCGTCGGTCACCCGCAGGGCGATGCGCAGGTTGGTGTTGGCCCTGATGTCGCCGTTGACCACGCCGGTGGGGCGCTGCGTGGCCAGGACGAGATGCAGGCCCAGGCTGCGGCCGCGCTGGGCGACGCCGACCAGGCCGGGGACGAACCGCTCCACCTCCCGCACCAGGGTGGCGAACTCGTCGATCACCAGGACGAGGCGGGCCAGTGCGGGCAGCGACGGGTCGGCGACGCGCATCGCCTGGTACTCCTCGATGTCCTTGGCTCCGGCGCCCGCCAGGATGCGCTCTCGGCGGTGCAGCTCGGCGCCCAGTGACTCCAGGGCGCGTTCGGTGAGATGCGCATCCAGGTCGGTGACCATGCCGAGGACGTGCGGCAGCCGCGCGCAATCCTTGAAGGCGCTACCGCCCTTGTAATCCACCAGGACGAATGCCAGTTCGTCGGGGCGGTTGGCCGCGGCGAGCGAGACCACCAGGGACTGCAGCAGCTCCGACTTGCCGGCCCCGGTGGTGCCTGCCACCAAGGCGTGCGGCCCGTCGCGGACCAGGTCCACTGTGAACGGGTTCGCATACCCGGCTCCCAGGACGACCGACGTGCCGGACGGCTGCCGTGCCCAGCGCTGGCGGAGCGAGTCCGGGGTGAGCGGGTCGGGGCCCAGCAGGTCGAGCAGGCGTACCGATACGGGCAGCGCCGTCTCGTCGCCGACGCTCACGTCGCGTACCGGTGCCAGTGATCGGGCAATGCGCTCGCACCAGGCGGTGTCCACCAGGTCGGGCCGTACCCGGTGCGCCGGCTTTTGTCCTTGGACGCGCACGGTGAGGGTTCCGGCCTCTTCGGCCACCACTGCGTGGGCCTCCTCCGGGAGCAGCCGCTCCAGGCGGTCCAGGCAGATGCTGAACACTCCCACCGCCGGCCCCTCCTGCAGGACCTGGACGATGCCGGGGACGTCGCGCAGGCCGCGTGCGCCGTCGAGGACGACCAGGATGTCCGGGCCGGCCGCGGAGGCCGCGCCGAACGCGGACCGGCGGGCCCGGGTGCGTTCCTCGATGAGTGCGACGAGCTCGGTGACCCGGTGGCCGACCGTCTCGGGGTCGGTGCCGACCGCAGCCGCGGGACCCGGTTCCGTCCACGGCCGGGCGTGCGGCAGCCATCTGATCCAGCTCCAGTCCTCCTCCCGGCCCTCCAGGGACAGCAGGCATAGCCGCAGGTCGCGCGAGCTGTGCAGGGTCGCAGCCTGGGCGACGAGCCAGCGGCCGAGGGAAAGACGGACGGCGGCGGGGCCCGCGACACCCACCACGTGGGCCTCGGTGAGGGGCAGCAGCACCGGGGCGTCCCGGATCACCGGCGGGTCGCTCGCCGCCGCGGTCGCCTCGGCCGCGGCGTCCTCCACCACCACGCCGGACGGCTGGTCCGCGGTGCCGACCCGCAGCACCAGGCGGTCGGTGTCCTTGCGTCGCCTCTCCCACAGACGGCGGCCGGGACCGCAGGCGGTGAGGGCAACCTGCGCCGGATCGGGATGGGAGGAGCGCCTGATCAGGCGCTCCGCTTCCACGGCGGCGGCTACTTCGTCCTCCACGTAGGCGAGGCGTTCCTGGTACTCCAGGCACTGTCGGCGGTAACTGCGTTTGCCGTTGCGGCGGTCGTTCACGTACGAGGCGAGGGCCATGACGGGGCTGAAGCAGGCGAACAACAGGAAATAGGTCCGGTGGAAGATCACCGCCATGGCAATGCCCATGGCCAGTGGTGCGGTGGTCATCAGGATGGGCAGGGGTCTGCGGGTCGGCCGGGCGGGCGGTGTGGGCAGCCGGAAGCGGTGGAAGACGGGCAGCGGGTAGATGCGGGGCGGCCGGTTGTAGTCGAGGCCGAGTTCGCCCTGCGATGGTTGGACGGCGGCGTCCGCAGTGGACGGGGCGGTGATCTCCAGCAGAACGGTGCCCAGGGTCAGCTGGGTGCCGGTGGGGCAGGGCCGCTGCTCGACCAGGGCGTCGCCGTCCAGCAGCGCCCCCGGGTCGGGCCCCGGGGAGATGCACAGGATGCCGTCGGGGCCCACGGTGAGCACGACGGCACGTTCGGGTACCCCTTCCTGAGGCAGCCGGATCGCGCATCCGTCGAGCGATCCGATGTCGTACACCGCCGGCCGGAGCCGGTGCACCTGCCCGGCGCCGGGGCCCGAGACGGTGCGCAGTTCGGCGATGACCGGGCCTTGGCCGCGGGCCCAGTCGGCCCGCGGGTGCCGGTCGCCAGTCGCAGGGGAGTCCACGCCGAGCACGCAGCCGTCGCGGAGCGGAACCTCGTCCAGCCGTGCCTCGGGGTCGAGCAGGGTGGTGTCCAGGTAGAGGCCGGTCACCGGGGCGCCCGAGTGCCGGGACAGGGTGTCGGCGAGCGCAGCGATCCGCATGCTCGGGGTGACGCCGACGACGACGTCGCTGACGGTGGCGTCGACCGGGCGGGCCGTGCTGAGGGAGAGTCGCTGCATCTCGGTCATGCCAGTTCCTCGGGACGGTGTGGCGGTCGTGGGTCAGGGGACACCCGGCGTAGCCCGGCAGGAAGGACGGGAGGCGCCGGGAGTGCGGGGGTGGGAGGCGCCGGGTCGGGAGGCAGAGCCTCCCCGGAGCCGGTTCGGACGGTCAGTCCCAGCGGCGCGGCCGTGAGGGTGCCGTCCTGCGCGGCGTCGAGGCTCCACCGGGTGCCGGGCGGGTCATCCCCGACCACGACGGCGCGCAGCCACCGGCGGCCCGCCAGGAGACTCTCCAGCTGTTGGATCTCTCCGGGCGACGGTTCGGCGCAGAACAGCACCGCCGCCTCGCCGGTGTCCGGTGAGGCGGCCAGCTCGTCGAGCAGGTCCGCCAGTGTGCGGCCGTCCGGCGCGAAGTCGCCGCTCAGCCGGAGCGCCACCGAGCGGGAACGTTGCCCGGTAGTGATCTGATGGATCAGCGATCGTGCCACGGCCGTGCGGCGCACCCGGTCTCCGCCGAGAGCGACCAGCCCCGGGGCCCGGAGCAGGTCGATCAGCACGACCGCGTGATCGGTCGATCCCAACGCCACATAGCAGGACGGCGGCCTCCCGGCCGGCGGGGGCAGGGCCGCGATCGCGTTCCGGGAAAGGGACCAGGTGCGGCCGTCGTCGCCGCACCGCCAAGGCCCTGACGGCGCGGGCAGGTCGGCACCTGCCAGCTTGACGGTGACGTGTCGGTCGGCGCACAGCACCGCGTACACCCACGAGGCCGGTGCGCCCCCGTCGCCGTCGGTCACCATCTCGGCCGCGCCGGCCACCTGCTCGGCGAGGAGCGCAAGACGGAGATCCGCGAGATGCGCCGCCAAGGAGCGAGCGGTCGCCGCGCGTCCGCGCCCCGCGGCGAATCGGGAGCGGCCCGGCTCCCGCGAAGGCCGGGCCGTGCGTCGGCGTACGCGGCGCAGCAGCACGATACCCAGCAGCACGAGGACGGCGAGGGCCGCGGCCACCGCAGGACCCGGCCCGAAACGGCCGGACGGCGCGGGGTCCGGGGAGACCGTGCCGGCGGGGTTGGAGACAGGAGTGGCGGGAGGGCTGCCGGAGACCGCGACGGGGTCGAAGCGCCAGATCTGTGCTTGGTCGGTTCCGCACGGCTGGCCGGCCAACTGGCGGGCCGGGCCGAGGTCGGTCAGGCAGTTGCCGTACCGCATACTGCGGATGCGATAGCCATGGGAGCCGGTCTCCAGCGACCAGACCTGCTCGCCCGTCCCGCGGAAAACCGTTCCGACCGCCAGCGTGTCCGCGCCCTCCTCCAGCACGTGCACCCGGCCGTCGGGTGCACGAAGCTCCAACACGAGCCCGCCCGCATAGTGCCCGACCTGCCAGACCTGATTCCATCTGCCGTCGGGCTGCTGGGCCACGACCGGGACACGGCCGGCCGACTGGGCCTGGTGGGAGAGATCGGCGACCCGGGTGGTTCCGACGTTGCTGATCAGCGCGCTGGGGTATGGCGAGGCCGGGCTGTTGTCCGCCGGGGGGAGGGCGGTCGCGGCCGGAGCGGGGCCGAGCACAGCAAGTCCGGTCGCCCCCAGCAGCAGCATCCTGCCGGTCGGCCTCAAAACCCCGCCACCCCGTTGACTCCATGCTCGTGCAGGACGCGCCGCATGGCCCGGACCGCCTTGTGCATCCTCGACTTGACCGTGCCCGGCGGGACGCCCAGTAGCGCCGCCGCCTCCGGACCGGATCGGCCCAGGTAGTGCACGTGCAGCAGCACCTCCCGGTGGGCCGGGAGGAGCTGAGCCAGTGCGTCTGCGAGCAGCTGCCCGAGGAGAGTGTTGTCCAGCCCCTCCTCGTCCGGCAGGTCTGCGATCTCCTCCGCGCTCACTTCGTACGGGCGCGCGCGCCTGCGCCGCACGGAGTCGATGACGAGGTTGCGGGCAACTGTGAACAGCCACGGACGGGGGGAGGTCTGCTGGGGCGCCAGCGTGGCGAAGTGGAACCAGGCCCGCAGGAACGTCTCCTGGACGATGTCCTCGGCGCTGTGCGGGTCATGGGGGACGAGCCGGCCCACGTAGTTCAGCAGGCAGTCGCCGTGATCGGCGTAGAGCCGGCGGACGAAGGCGTCCCGTTCCTCCCACCGGCCGTCCGGGGAACCGGGGCACTCGGGCGTCTTCGGCCTGGATCGGGTGGCTTCCATCGCACCGTCCTCGTCTGTGCCGGGCCGTGGCGCCGTACGCCGTTCCGGAAGGGGCGGCCACTTGGGCGTCACGACCCGGGCGGGAGCCAGGGCCGTCCCCGGCCGGTACTTCGGGGAACCACGGTGCGGGGACCATAACGGGCGCCGCCGAAGACGGGCATGGGTCCCGGGACCGACTTGTCCCGGCCCCGTTTGGGCCCAGGGCCCCAGATGCCGCCGAAGTCATTGAAACGGGCCGCTTTCCCCTCCTGAATTCAGATCAGCGGGCAGCGTGGGCTCCCGCCCGGCAGCCGGTCCCGTCGATGGAGGGTATTCGTGGCACGCACGGCGCGCACCGTTGTTCAAAGCACCGCGATCGCGGTGCTCACGAGCACCTCGATCCTCGGCACCGTCACCGCGGCAGCCGCGGACACCGCGCCGCCCGGCTCGACGCCGGCGGCGGGCTCACCGTCGCGCTCGCCGGCCGACACCCCGAAGCCGACCACCACGGAACCACCCACTGCCTCGCGGGACCGGGCGCCGTTGGACACATCGACCACGGTCGACGCCGCGCCGCCGCGCGGCGCCACACGTGGGGCCACCGCATCGTCCGAGTCGGGCCCGTCGGATGCCGCACCTTCGCCCAGCGCGGCCACCACGCCGGTGCCGCCGAGCCCGTCGGACACACCCACCATTCCGGTGCCGCCTGTGCCGACGGACATCCCGACCACACCGGTGCCGCCGACTCCCTCGGACGCACCCACCGATCCGGTGCCGCCGAGCCCGTCGGACACACCCACCGATCCGGTGCCGCCGAGCCCGTCGGACGCACCCACCGATCCGGTGCCGCCGAGCCCGTCGGACGCACCCACCATTCCGGTGCCGCCTGTGCCGACGGACATCCCGACCACACCGGTGCCGCCGACTTCCTCGGGCACACCCACCATTCCGGCGCCACCCCCCAGCACGGGAGGCATCCCGCCCATCCCCTCAGCCGACCCGCGGCCTACCGCTGCACCGCCGGCTCCGGCTCCGGCGCCAACCGCCTCTGTGCCCGGCGTGCCTCCGGTGGCCGTGGCAGCCCCCGGCGCCCCCACCGCGGAGGTTGGCACAGCCGCGTCCTCGGCGCCCGGCGGCCAGTCGCAGGTCACCACTTCCGCGGCTGACCTGGGAACCAGTGGGCTGGCCCAGACCGGGAACGAACCCCCGCCGGGCCTGCTGATCGGCCTGGCCCTGACCATCTCGGGCCTGGGCGCGACCCTCCTGCTGGGCGCCCGCCGCCTCTTCGTCGGCCGGGGACGCCATCGCTGATCGAAGGTGGGTACGGACACTGGAGAAACCCGAAGGCCCGCAGCAGACCCGCGCCCCGATCCTCTACGTCGGCGGGCGGCCGGCGGGTCTGGTCAGGATCGCGATGTCCATACGTTCGCGAAGCAGGGGACTGCTTGGCCGGCGCGGCGTGGACGGCGTACTACCGCTGTCACCGGCGTCCGCCGTCCACACTCCGGGCGTGCGCTTTCCCATCGACGTGGCGCACCCGGACCGCAAGCCGAAGGTTCTGGCGACCGCGACGACGAGACCGTGGATCCTTGGTCGGCCCCGACTGCGGGCCCGGCGGGTCCTGGCACGGAGGCGGGATGCCGGCCGGCTCTGGGAGCTGGGACCGGGCAGCGTCTTCTGCCTCGCCGAGGGACCGCACATACGGGGGCAGACATAGGAGAGTGCCATGCCGGTCTGAACGGATCAGCGCCACGCGTAGATCTGTTGACGCGTCATTTTCGCCGGAGTAGCCTAATGCAAGTATTAACTTGCATTTGTTGGGTGTGCCGCACGGCCTCGATGCCCCCGACACACAACGGCGGATGCCAACGCATTCCGCCCCGGGCGGTCGACGGCCCACGCTCCTCCGCCGTCACCGCGAGACGAGCCCGCTTCCAGGGAGTCGATCCGTGTTGATCCGGAACCCGCAAGGCCCACCCGCAGACGGAACCGCGCAGCCCGGCCTGCGCGGCGAACTGTCCACCCCCAAAGTGGCGGCTCTGTCCCTGTCCGCCGCCGCCCCGCTGGTCGCCATCGCCGGCACCGTCCCGCTGTCGATAGCGATCGGAGACGGAGCCGGCGTCCCCGGAACCTACTTCCTCGCGACCCTGACCCTGCTCTGCTTCGCCGTCGGCTACGCCGCGATCAGCCGGCGGATCTTCTCCAGCGGCGGGTTCTACACCTACATCCTCAAATCACTCGGCCGTCCTCCCGCAGCCGCTGCCGGAGTGCTCGCACTCATCGCCTACAACGCCCTGGTCATCGCCCTCGCCGGCGGCATCGGCTACTTCACCCAACTCGTGATCCGGATGCTCCTGGACCGCAACCCACCCTGGTGGCCCCTCAGCTTCCTGTTCATCGCGGTCATGGCCGTCATGGGCTATCGCAAGATCGAGCTGTCCGGACGCGTGCTGGCCGTACTCATGGCCCTCGAGATCTCGATTCTGGTGATCCTGGACACGGCGATCGTGATCACCGAGGGCGCATCGGCCTTTCCCGCCGCTGCCCTTGCCCCGCACACCGTGTTCTCCGGTGCACCCGGCGTGGCCCTCATGTTCGCCTTCGGCTCCTTCTGCGGATTCGAGGCCATCGCCGTGTACGCCCGCGAGACCAGGAACCCGGAACGCAGCATCCCCCGCGCCACCTACGCCTCTGTCCTGACGATCGGCGTGTTCTTCTGCCTCACCTCCTGGATCGCGGTCGGCGCGCTGGGCGTCGACAACGCCCGCGCTGCCGCCGAGGAGAAGCAGGGACTGCTGTTTCCGGGACTGGCCCGCAACTACCTGGGCACCACCATGATGTCGGTATTCGACGTACTGATCATCACCTCGGCCTTCGCCTGCCTGCTGGCCGCCCACAACGCCGCCTCCCGCTACCTCTACACGCTGGGCCGCGAAGGACTCATGCCCAGCGCCGTCGGCCGCACGCACCCGAGCCACCACTCACCGCACACCGCAAGCCTCGCTCAGTCCACCCTGTGCGTAGCCGTCGTCGCCGCCTACGCCCTGGCCGACCTCGACCCCTATCGCAACCTCACCACCACCATGAGCGGCGTCTCCACCCTGGGCATCGTGCTCCTCGAAGCGCTGGTCTCGGGCGCGGTCGTCACCTACTTCTGGAAAGACCCGGCCAGGCACTGGTGGCGCACCGTGGCCGCACCCTCGCTCGGCTGCGCAGGCCTGCTGGCCGCCACCGTCCTGATCTGGCTCAACTTCGACACCCTCGCCGGCACCGAATCGGCCCTCGTCAACAGCTTCCCGTGGCTCGTGGTGACACTCGCGCTGGCTGCAGCCGGCTGGACCCTGCTCTTGCGCCTACGCAACCCGGCCTCCTACGCGCGGTTCGGCAGCACCGTCGACGATCAGGAAGATGCCGCACCGCCCCCGCCGACACGCTGACCCCGGAGCCCGTCATGCCCCCTGAACTCACCCCGACCCTGCTGCGCCGATCGGTCGGGCAGGAGCTCTTCGTCAGCGACTGGGTGGACTTGGACCGCGAGTTCCACCACTTGCACCTCTCGGGAGCCCACCTACTGTCAATGCTGGCCGACCTCTATGAGAGACACCTGACACGAGGCCTCGCCGCCGACCGCTGGAGCAGCCACGGAGCAGACCGGATCACCTCCCTGCGACCCCTGCGCTCGGGCGCCCGCGTACGCCTGCGCGCCCAACTCCTCGAACTGATCGACAAACCCGGCCTGCTGCACTGCGTGACCCGCAACACGTTCGAACTGGCGGGCTCCGACGAACCGGCCATGGTCGTCGACCGGACCTCTGTACTCGTCACTGGCCCACCCGCCGGCACAGAGCACACCGACGGACCACTCGAGCGCGGCACCGAATGGCGCCCGGCCGATTTCCTTCACTACTGGGCCCGGTGCTCACCCGACGTCGAACTCGATGTCCTCGGAAACAGCCGCCGTACCTACGCCGAGGGAGACCGGGACGTGCGACGGTGTGCGGCCGCGTTGATCCGCTCCGGCGTCAGCCGCGGCGACAGGATCGCGGTGCTCACCACGCCCCGACCCGAGTTCCTCACCATCCTTCTCGCCCTCTCCGAGATCGGGGCGACCTGGGTGGGACTCGACCCCGGCCAGACACTCGAGGAACTCGCCCACGTGGTGTCCGACAGCGCAGCCTCCATGCTCTTCACTCTCGCCCACCGCGACGGGCGCAGCTACCAGGCGGACGCCGCCGAACTCGCCGCCCGCATTCCCGCGCTTCGCCAGATCGTCACGATCGGCGGCACCTGGAAGGACGAGCCCCGTGCCGAACGGTTCGCGCCCGCCTTCGCCGCGCGCGAACCGTTCGAGGCGTTCGTCGCACACGGGGACGCCCTCGGTGAGGCCGAACTGCAGGAAGCCGCCGCCGCCTGCCGCCCGGACGACACCGCCGTGCTCGTCTACACTTCCGGCACCACAGGTCGGCCCAAGGGCGCGATGATCTCCGCAGGTGCCCTCGGCCGCGGCTGCCTCATCCAGGCCGCCCGTCAGCAGCCGCCGCGTCCCCGGGTGCTGGCCTACCTTCCGGTCAACCACCTCGCGGGGGTGATGGACGTCGGCATCCTGCCGGTGTCATTGGGCGGGTGCCTGGTGTACCAGGAGCGCTTCGACCCGGACGCGGCGCTCGAACTCTTGCAGAGCGAACGGATCAACCTCTGGGGCGGGATCCCCACCATGTTCCGGATGATCACCGAACGGCCGGGATTCGACGCCGCGGATCTGAGCGCCTTGCGCCGGATCACCTGGGGCGGAGCGCCCATGCCGGCCGATCTCGTCGCCCGGCTCCGGCGCACCGGGGCCCAGCTCGGGATGATCTACGGCCTCACCGAGGCCTGCGTGGCCCTCACCTACAGCGACGACGACGCCGACGACGGCACACTGGCCACCACCATCGGCAAGCCCACTCCCGGGCTGGAATTCCGGATTGCCGACAGTCACGGCCGCCCGGTTCCCGACGGCCAGATCGGCGAGATCCAGACACGCAGCACCTGCACCATGCAGGGCTACTTCGGAATGCCGCAGGCGACCGCCGCGGCGTTCACAGCGGACGGCTATCTCCACACAGGGGACCAGGCCCTCCGCCTTCCGGACGGCAACGTACGGCTGGTCGGCCGACTGACCGAGATGTACAAGTCGGGCGGGCGGAACGTGTACCCCCGCGAGGTCGAGGTGGTACTGGAGCGGCATCCCGGCGTGGCAGCGGCCGCAGTGGTCCCCATGCCCGACGCCCTCTACGACGAAGTGGGAATCGCCTATCTTGCAGTCCGTCCCGGCAGCGGGGTGAGCGCCAGTGAACTCGATGCCCTGTGCCGACAGTCGCTGGCGAACTACAAGCACCCCCGCCGCTTCGAGATCAGGACGGAACTCCCTCTTCTACCCAATGGGAAGATCGACAAGCGAGCGCTGACCGCATGGGCACGCGACCTGGAACCCCACGAGGGCGAGCCCCCGAGCACCACCTGACCGATACTCAGGAGCCGGCGGCCGAGCCTGAGAGTTCGGGCCTGCCGCTTCACCCCCGCTGACGACGTCCGGCGGGCCGCGAAGCTGACACGGCACGCCCCGAGGGCACCGTCCGCCCGCTCGGCGGTAGCGACCAGCGAGCGGGCCCCGGCCAGGATCGCGCAGGCGGCTGAGGACGCCGATCCGCTTGCCGCGTAGCCACTTTCGCAGGTGAGGCACGTCGAACGCCTTGTCCGCGTGGAGGCGTCCGGGCTTGCGCCAGCGGTCCGGGTCCCGGGCCCGTCTCGCGAGGTGGGCCTCCACGACGAGTTTCAGGGCCTTGCGGTCGTGGGTGTTGGCCGCGGTGACGTCGACGACCAGGGGCAATCCGCCCGCGTCCGACAGGATGTGCATCTTGGAACCCGGCTTGCCCCGGTCCACGGGGCCCGGACCTGTGAGTCCGCCCCCTTTTTCGGCCCTCACGTGGGCGGAGTCGAGGACGACGCGGGAGACGTCGAGCAGGCCAGCGTCGTCGAGACGCTGCAGGCCCGCCTTGTGCAGCCAGCCCCAGACCCCGGCCCGGGACCAGATGAGGAAGCGGCGGTGCGCGGTGGACTTGGAGACCCCGAAGCAGGGCGGAAGCGCACGCCAGGCGCACCCGCTGACCAGCACGTAGACGATCGCCGCGAACAGCGTCTCATCGGGCGTGTTCTGCGTCCCACCACCCTGCGGCCGCACCCGGTCCGGCGGGATCAGCGGCTTCGCGATCTCCCACAACCCGTCCGGAACTATCCAACTCCACGTACCCCGCCCCATGCCTCAAGCAACGAGCCATCACCACTGTGCCGCCGGCGGCGGGCTGCTGGCCGGTTGGGCCACCGCCCATCAGGCTGGAGCTTGACACGCATCCGGAGCCGATCTATAACAGAAGCCAAACTATTACTTACATTTCGCGCCGCGGGCCTGGGCGGGCGGGACCTGCTCTGTAGCGTCCGCGCACGGTGTGGATCATTGGTTGAACGTGGCGCTACCGGCACCACGGTGAGCATGTCGGCTTCGTCCCCGGCCCCTCTCGAAGGGTTTCCCCAGCTCCGGCGGCGGACGCCGGTGCAGGCTAGGTCGCGCCGCACGATCGAGAAGATCCTTCAGGCTGCGACGGAAATCCTTGTGGAAGCGGGACTGCCGACCCCGAACACCATTGCTATCGCGGCCCGGGCGCAGGTCAATATTTCCAGCCTTTACGCCTACTTCCCGGACAAGATGGCGATCGTGCAGGAGTTGTCGGCCCGTTTCGAGGACCTGCGGGGCCAATTCCTGGCAGAGCAGCTCAGTGGATTTGCCGAGGACGGCGACTGGGACGCGCTGATCGACCAGCCATTGACGGATTCGTCCGGTTGAGGGCCGAGGTCCCCGCCGGCGCCGATCTGCGCCGCGCACTGCAGGCCGTTCCCGAGCTGCGCGAGCTGGATCAACAGTCGACCCGGCGATCGGCCGCCTTCATTGCGGATGCGATCTGTGCAGGGAATCCGGAGATGGAGCGCGCCCGTGCGGGTGCGATCGCCCTCGAGATATCGGAGACCGTCACCAGGCTGCTGGACCTGGCGTTTCAGGGCGAGCCGTACGGCGAGGTTATCGCGCAGGAGCTTCGGGTTATCACCAAGCGCTACCTGCTGCCCTACGTCACGCCATGACGGCGTGAAATAGGTATTTGGCGGCGGCTGTGTCCGCCTGCGATCTGGTTGGGTCTGCAGGCTCATGTCCTGCCGGACGGAAAGTGGATAGGATTCGGCCACCTTCCCGCGCGGCTTCACCGCTTTCCCTGCGAGAGAACGCAGTTGACGGACAGTCGGGCAATCATGCAATTGTGATTGTGAGAGTCCGTTCTCCGCGGAAGGTCTGGATTCGCCCACGCCTCCACCAGGAGAACGCCATGAACCTGACCCGTCGTTCCTTCCTGACGACCGCAGGCGCTGCGTCTGCCGCCACCCTCCTCGGGACCGGAAAGGGGTGGGGACTCACCCCCACGCCTTCCACCTGGTCGCCGACCGGCCCGCTCGCCAGCGCGCAGTGCCCCGACTTGTGGGCCGACCTGAACACCATGGTGGGCTTCGGCCCGCGCCTCACCGGCTCCCCGGCCCACCACCAGTACATCGACTGGCTGGCGCAGGGTATGCAGCAGGCCGGTCTGACCGTCCAGCGCACCACGCAGTACTTCACCCGCTGGGAGTGCACCGGCAAGGCCCTCGCCATGAACGACGGTCCGGCGCCCGGCCCCGTGACCGTAGCGGACTTCTTCCCCTACTCCGGACAGACCGCCCCGAGCGGTGCCACCGGCAGGCTGGTCTACGTCAACTCCGGGACACCCCAAGAGATCGCCGCAGCCGATCTCAACGGCAACATCGCCGTCTTCGAGATCGGTTCGCTCATCAAGTACCCGTTCGCGGCGTTCGACCCCCAGGTCGTCAGCACCTACGATCCGGACGGCACGTTCCAGCCGACCGAGCCGATCAGCTTCGCCTGGGCGACACCGTTCCCCGGCCTCGAGGCCGTCAGGCAAGCAGGTGCAATAGGCGCCGTCATGCTGGTCGACTCCTCGCCCGGCTTCACCGCGAACCAGTGGATTCCCGACGCCCTGCCGATCCAGGGCCTTCCGGCGATCATGCTCGACCGGGTCGCAGGCGCCCCCGTTCGCACTGCTGCCATGTCGGGGTCCGTCAGCGCGACGCTCACGCTCACGGCGAACCAGTACGCGGAGAGCACCGACATGCTGGTCACGGTGGTTCCTGGGGCGAGCGACGACGTGGTCATCCTGAACACCCACACCGACGGGCAGAACGCCATCGAGGAGAACGGCGGCGTCGTCCTGAGGGCCATGGCCCGGCAGCTGGCGAGCGTGCCGAGGAACAAGCGGCCGCGGACCTACGCCTTCGTCTACGCGACCGGCCATTACCTTCAGGGCGCCGGCGGACTGAAGAGCACTCAGCTGTTCGTGGAGACCCGGCCGGACCTGATGTCGAAGGCCGTCGCGGGCTTCACGGTGGAGCACCTCGGTGCCCGCCAGTGGGTCGAACAGGGGGACGCCTACGTCAGCACGGGCCTGACGGAACCCCACGTCCACGTGGCCACCCCGGTCGCCGCCCTGCAGAACCTCTCGGCCCAGGCCTCCCGCTACGCGGACTTCCGACGGACCAAGGTGCTCCTTCCCGGCGCCGGCGGCGACCTCTACGGCGAGGGCACGGCGCTCAACCAGGCCGGCGTCCCGACCATCCAAACGATCAACTCGCCGCACCGCCTCGTGCAGGTCGACACCGGAAACGTGGTCAACACCGAGATCGACCGCACACAGTGGAATCGCGGCGTCGCGTTCTCCTACGGGGTGGCCAGCTCGCTCAGCACCATCCCCAAGAGCCAGCTCTGACTGGGCGTTTCGTCCCTGACTGTGGACGTCAGGTTCCGCGCCAGGTTGGGGTGGTTTCGCCGGTGAGTCGGCGGGTCATGAGGCTGATCATCGC